>JBDNEZ010000369.1:0-8016 GCA_041690095.1 Anderseniella sp. | reverse complement strand
TGCGCAAACTACATTACAAACTCAGGATATGCTTCCGTATGAACACAACATGCTCTAGGCGCGGCTCGTGGCGCGATGCGGTGTATTATCGGGCGAGAGACGGAACAACGCCGATGGACGGATTTGGTCCACGAGATCAGGATGATTTTTGGTTGTTTCAGCCAAAAAAACATAAACTTGATCGCCTTCAAAGTGGCAGAGCACCTTTATGGGTTCCTTGAGCCCATGACGCTCTACAGGCCGCGTTTTCACGCCCGCTGAGCATCGTTATGCTCGTCTTGTGGTCAAATCCCACGGCGACAAGCATGCCTTGTCAGCAAGCGCGAAAACGCGGTCAAATGAGCCCTATTGAGCGCAACTCGCTTTAATTTCGTTGTTTACCATGTCAACGGGTGACGGATCGCATTCATCGCAGATAACCGGCTCGTCCCAACTCAGTGGGTTCAGCATCTGCAACTCCAAAGATGCGTCAATCGATGCCGTAGATTGCGGTACCGAAGCAACCTGCAATTCTGACGTCAAGAATGCTTCAAACAATCCAAACGCAGTTTGAGCACCTGGTCACTGCCCTGCATAGTGCCCGTATCCTGCCATCCCATCTTCTCGTAGAATCCGGTCGCGCGGATATTTCGATCAGGATTGGCCAGCAGCCATATCTCGCAGTGGCCCAACGAAAACAGCCAGTCGCGGACGTGTCCAAGTACCGTCCTGCCAATACCTCGACCTTCATAGCCAGGTATCACGGCAACCACTGCGACTTCTCCGTTCAATCCATCGCCAATGGAAAAGCCGACGATCCGACTGTCGTCTTCGCAAACCCACCCCCGTGCATCTGATCTCAGTGCTTCCACTATAGAAGCGGGGGTAACACCGTAGTCTTGTTCAAGCCCGTGGAGTGTGACAGCGTTTTCCACGGTCAATAATCTCACTTCGACAGCAGCCGGTACATCTTCCGGTGTCATTGAACGGTAAGTGAGTGACATTGTTTGCAGCCCGGTAGTGCCATGCAGGATGGGATGGGGCGGTGTTATAACTCAGCTAAAAAACGTTATTGCTAACGATCAAATACAAAAAATTGTTGGCGGAGACGGAGACCGTATAACCCCATATCAACACTTGTCATTTGATGTCAGTGAATCGCGATATTGCAATGCCTTAGACATTTGCCACTGTCATACCTTGTCATTGCCCGTCATTCCAAATCAGGTTATATTGGGGAGTAAATTACCACTACCCTCCAATTCTGGATCTGATGCGCATGAGCAAACCGGCAGGCAGACACAAAGCCCAACAGCTTACCGTGAGGCAAATCGAAAGCTTCATGACAAAGGGCAAGCACCAGGACGGCAACGGACTGATCTTGCAGGTAAACAACAAGGACTCAAAACAATGGCTGCTGCGCTGTACGATCAAGGGCCAAGTCAATTCTGACGGCAAACCATTGCGGCGCACATTTGGCCTTGGCTCATACAAACAGGTTTCTCTTTCACAGGCCCGCGAGAAGGCGCGCAGATATGTTGATTGCGCGCGCGAGGGCAAAGACCCGTCACAAGAGTTGCGGGACACCAGCACAGTTCCAAACTTCAAGACGGCGGCAAATGAGTATCTGACGATGCGCTTGGCGGCACCGGCAGATAAAGGCGGCTGGAGAAATGAAAAGCACCGCAATCAATGGTCCAGCACTTTAGAGACATATGTGTACCCGGAGATAGGCGCAACGCGGATTGATCAGGTTAAAACATCAGACATTCAAAGCCTCTTGCTGCCGATCTGGTATACGAAGCGCGAGACGGCGCGCCGGGTGCGCCAGCGCGTCAATCTGGTATTCCGATATGCAGCGGGTAAGGGATGGCTTTCTGGTACTAACCCAATGTTTGATCTGGAAATGGATACAGGCGGTGCGCCGCCTCGCGAGAATTTCAAAGCCTTGAAATATGCGGAGTTGCCAAAGTTCATGCACTGGTTACGCGATGTGGAAACACCAGTAATGAGCCGCTTGGCTCTGGAGTTCACAATCTTGACAGCCAGCAGGACAGGCGAAGTCATCGGCGCAATTTGGTCGGAGATAGATTTGGACGCAGCCTTGTGGACCATTCCCAAACAGAGAATGAAGGCGGGCAAGGAACACAGGGTTCCGCTATGTGACAGGGCAGTAGAGATACTGAAATATCTGGAGCCGATCACAAAGCCGCGCGGTTGGGTGTTTGAAAGCCAGCGACCCGGCAAACCTTTGTCAAACATGGCAATGTTGACGCTGCTGCGTCGTCATAAGCATGACTTCACAACACACGGTTTCAGATCCAGCTTCCGCGACTGGTGTGCAGAGCAAACAGGTTTCCCGCCTGCAGCAGTTGAGCGATGCTTGGCTCACGGCATCAAGGACAAGTCAGAAGCCGCATATCACCGTTCTGAGTATTTGGAAAAACGCCGGGAAATTATGAGCGCATGGGAAACGTACGCACAGTCAGCGGCGGATGGTGTTGGTAGCAATGTGGTCACGTTGACTGCAAACAAGTAATTTGGAATCGCGCGGCTAGGGTCGCTCCTGAAAACCTGACTACCGCAGTCAGGCTGCCGCGTACCTCTTCACAAGCGGGCACAGATGCGGAGTGCACATGGATGGCAAAATCGCCTAAGCAAATTGATCCCTTTACCCAAAAGCTGTGGTCTGCAGTGCAGGTCAGTTCGTGGATTCAATATCGCAGCCTGCCGCTCTTGAGGGGTATTACTCGACGGGCGCACGGGCATGACGGCCCTGCTTATGAGCTTTCAAGCAGGTTGTTCATGGAGACGGAACACTTTGCTGCGGTTGATCCCGTGGATGGGAAGTCAATTGATCGGACAACCGCGTTGGACGAAGCAGTTACCGAATTTACGTCCTTTGCATCGATGAACGGAACGAAGGTCTGGGGTTATTCGGATGGCCGCATCGGTTTGCTTGAAGTACCCCTCTCGGATCGTATGATGGGGTCTTTCCGGCAAGGCTGTGAGATTCTGGAGTTGCCAGCTCCCATGCGAGGGCGCTGGCACAACATTTATTATGACAGAGAGCAAGTGTTGCAACGATGGCCGGATAAAAGCAACAACCCCTTCAACCTTGCGCGGTGGACCGTCGTGGAAACTAGCCTATGGTTGATGACGCGGAAACGCGCCCAGTTTCACAAACTCTATCAACGCGCAATGAATGACCGTGGGCACATTAGCAACTTGGGGGTAATTGTTGCAGTTACTACCACAGAAATTGGCGAAAACCTCGAATTAGTCATGAACACCGATGAAGCTCTGGCCGAGGTCGCACTTGCTGTCACTGATGTGCACTCAATGGATGTCTACGGACGGAGAGGGTTAGACCGTCCCGTGAAGTTGATCCCTGGCGATGATCGCAAAAACGCTGCTTTGGAGTGGACTGACATACCGCGCCTTGGCCTAAGGCCCCCATTCGCTGGACAATGGCTATCACCTACGTTGGCCGTGCCTGATGTTCTTAGGCGTTGGCCTGATCTAGGTGACGAGTACAGAGCGGCAAACGGTTTGCCTGTTCTGAAAACTGCTGGACGGGCGTCCAACCTGCGCAAACCGGGAAGGCCAAAGGGCAGCGGCGTGCTACATACAAGCGACCCAATGATAATTGAACTGGCAGCCTTGCTTATGACTGAGTCGCCTGTCCCAGAAAAACAAAACGCAGTAATTGACGCGGCAACACAGCTTGGTATCCATCTCACGGAGGTCGATGTGGACCGCTTGCGCAGAAAACTAAACAAACACATGAACCGGGGTTAATTCAGCAATTAATTCCTGCCTGCGATTAATTAATTCCCGCCCACGGATTAACTTTTCAAACGCTATCAAAACGAGCAATTTCAAATCTCCACTAACGTTGGAGAGATTGAAATGGCAGACCAGCCGATAAAGATCGACGACTACCCCGACACCATGAGAGCGGTTGGGGCAAAATCACGAAACACGCTGAAGCGCCTCATGAATGAGGAGGGCTTTCCGCGCCCATACGAAATCCTAAAAAATAAAAAAGGGTTCGCTCGTCACGAAGTGCAGGCGTGGTTACGCGAGCGCATGGCTGCGCAACGCGGTGTTGCCGCATGAAATCCCATCAAACAAACATTGCCGTAAAAATTAAACCGCCCGGAACGGCAATTCCGGACGGTTCAAATTCTAATTGCCTAGACAGCAAGTTAACACCTCAACAGAAAGGCTATCAACAATGGCCAATATACGCTCGCACTTGCCTGACGGCAAGACCTTCGTTTCGTTCGACGGCAAAACCTACCACACTTCCGACATGGGCAACCAGTTGGCCAGCCCGCTGGAAATTGCATTGTATCGCCAGCCCCGCCGCGTTCTGGAGGGCTATCGCGATGAAGGCTAACCAGAATGTAGAACAATTGTTGGCGATCACAATCCGCCTGCACGGCCAGGACGCAGAGCGCGTCGTTTACGCTGCAGGCATGGCCTGCAAGTCGCCTGAACAATATCTGGTTGACCTGGCAAAGTGGACTGGCCGCATGTCGCCGGGAGGTGCTGCATGATGACCTCAGCCAATGAATACTGGCGAAGCCTTCGCGTGCTGAATCAGCTCCAGATTGACTGGCTCATTTCACATGGTGTTCCGCCGCTGGCTCTGGGGTCTGCGGCTCATGCACCCCTGAAGCGGTTTGATGACGGAGTGGCGGTCGCACTCGAAGATGCTGCCGGGATCTATGACGTTGCCCATTGGCACGTGAAAACCAGATCAATCTCCATGTACACAGATACCGGGTTTGCTCTTGGTGAAAGCAACATCGACAATCCTGGTACCTATAGCTTCGACGGGGCCTTGAAGATCCACGATGAGCCGCTTGGCTGGTTGAAGTCGGGTAGGGCCGGGATTGTAATAGTTGATTGGAGTAGGTGCTTTGATCGGTTGTGCTCTGTGCCCAAGGTTATCGTGTCAAGCGGCCTTGTTGAGACATACAAACAAGCTATGCAGCCTGAAACGCCAGAGGTGTTTGTCGCCGAGGAAAGGCGGGCTGCATGAACGAGCACATCATTACTCTGGAGAAATATGAACGACAGCAGGAAGGCCGAACCTGCCTATCAGCCGCCGCATTCAAAAGAACTCAACTCAGTCAGATAATGGCGACCGAGTACGCCCCTATCAGTTGGGCCATTCAAGGCTATGTGCCGGAAGGCTTCAGCGTATTGGCGGGCCGTCAGAAGCTTGGCAAGACATGGCTGGCGCTGGACTGGTCGTTGGCAATCGGTATCGGCGGTGTTGCCATGGGTGAGGTCCAGTGTCAGGCAGGTAATGTCTTGTACCTGGACCTTGAGAACGGCCACCGGCGGATCAAACGGCGCATTGAAGCGATCTACCCGGACGAACGATACAGACCTGACCTGAGCACTATAGATATTGTCACAGAATGCCCGGCGTTGGATGCCGGGTTAATCAATCACATGGAAAACTGGCGCCAGGACGTATTGCACCCCCGCCTCGTTGTGATTGATGTTTTGCAGCGCGTGAAGCCTGCCGGTAACGGCAATCGCAACGCCTATGAAAACGACTATTCGATATTCTCCGAATTACAGCATTGGGCGATGGAGAACGGCATCGCGGTAGTTGGCCTCCACCATACTCGCAAAGGCGGTGCCGACGATCCGCTGGAAGCCCTGTCTGGCAGCAATGGTCTATCTGCCTGCGCAGACACGACACTGGTGCTGGACAAGGACCAGAACGGCATGACGCTCTATGTCCGGGGCCGCGATGTGGAAGAACGCGAGACAGCATTGAGCCACAGCGTCGGGTGTTGGGAAATCCTTGGAAACGCCGAGGACGTGCACCGCAGCGATGAGCGAAAGGTTATTCTCATAACCTTGGCCCGTAACCTTCATGAACCAATGTCGCCCTCCGAAGTGGCCGATGCCACAGGAATGAAGCCAAATGCTGCGAAACAACGCCTGTTTCATATGGCAAAGGACGAAGAAGTGCAGAAAATCGGGCGCGGCAAGTACATTCACCCGGATTTCGCACCAGTTATAGAACCCCCCGTAACCTTCGTAACCGCCGTAACTTCAGAGGCAGGAGCGACCCAGTGAAAACACCAAGGTTACGAAGTTACGAAGGTTATGAGGGATTGGTACGGGACCAGGCAGCATCGGAGTTCCATGGGAACATAACCAACGCCCGTAATGGGTTTGTTGATGCGGAGCATTAATCTATGTCATCACCTGATAATACAGGCTGCAAACAGGCAGCAACGCAGTTCAAGCCGGGTCAGTCGGGAAATCCTGCTGGAAGGCCAAAGGGCGCGCGTAGCAAGCTGTCAGAGGAGTTCATAGCCGATCTGCACGAATCCTGGCTGGTGCACGGCAAGGCAGCGATAGAGGAAGTACGGGACAAACGACCGTACGAATATCTGAAGCTTGTGGCCGGACTGGTGCCGAAAGACTTCCACATCAACAATACCGTCGGTCAGTTCGATCACCTGACAAACGAGCAGTTGCTGCAACGTGCAAAAGCGCTCGGTGTGCCAGTGGATGACATCGAGGAACAGCTGCTTGCAATAGGTAGCCTTAATACCTCGCAGAAGTATTGAGGAAAACACGTGGCAAAACAGATCCAATCAAATCGGACCCAAAAGGGTCAATTTGCACCCGGCGCCTCTGGCAACACGAATGGCAGACCGGCAGGCTCCCGCAATAAGGCAACTCTAGCCGTTGAAGCGTTGCTGGAAGGTCAGGCAAATGAATTGACGCAGAAGGCTATCGACAAGGCACTGGAAGGTGACATTGCAGCCCTGAAGCTGTGCCTGGATCGGATTGCGCCACTCAGGAAAGGCAGACCGGTACCGCTGGACCTGCCAGATTTGTCAAATGCTCAAAACCTTGCTGAAGCTGGCGCTGTGGTGGGTAGGGCGCTGGCGGTTGGTGAACTGTCTTCCGATGAGGCCGCAGGCGTTCTCAGCACGCTGGATGGTATCAAGCGGCTGTATGAGGCAACTGAACTTGAGCAGCGCATAGCGGCTCTCGAACAATTGGGGGGTGCCAGTCGGTGAACAGGTTATCAAATCGGGTGAGGAAACTGGAGACCGTCAACGGTGTGGTGGATCTGGACGAACTGCAACGTTACCTGCCGGGTGTGGATGTAACTATGTTATCCCGGAAACACCAAATCAGGCTGGCAGAAATTCACCGCGACAATCCGATAAGCAACAGTTTGGCCAGCATGTCTAACAGAGACCTTCGGGACTCTATGGCACTTTCAATTCTGCTAACCGCGCATGCGACAAACAATGAAGCTGCAATGATCAGGGCCATTGCAGCACTGGATGATGGGCAAGAGTTCACTACGGATGAATTGAAACTCATTATGAGAAACGATCCATCCAACCAGGTAACAAGAGGGCCAAAGCCATGAGCGGTAGACTGACAAGCCGGGTGAGCAAGCTGGAGCAATCCAAGGGGCAAGGCACTTACTGTCTGTTGTTTCCTAGCTCATGGACGCAAGAGAAATTGGACGCAGTGACGGCACGGCTCAAGCAGACCTATGCCGATGTGCTTCAACTTGAAATGGATGACGATGACCTGGTGGGCTACTCAGGCCCCGGCTTTGAAGTCACCTGCACCCGTGAGGAAGCCTTGGAAGAGCTAGACTGACGGCTGTTGCAACAGCTTGAAGGGCTTCAACTTGACATTAGTCAATGGCCAGAGCTTCAATGCTGCTAGTTTACTTAGCGACAGGGCTGGCGGTAGCCTCGTGTATCATGTTTGAACTGAAGGGACGGCCATTTGAAACGCCTTGCCATTGCTGCGCTTGTTTCTGGTGGAATTTCTGCTTCGGTTTCGACGGCGAGTTCGGTCACGCTGAATGGCATTGAATGGCGACAAGTTACAGACACGACAGGATTAAGCTGGAATCAAGTCTCCAGTGTTTGTAACGGCCTCAATAACGCTTGTTCGGGGACGGTCAGCAACATTCAATTTGATAACTGGACCTGGGCAACACAATCAGAAGCTGGGGAT
>JBDNEZ010000368.1:0-6196 GCA_041690095.1 Anderseniella sp. | reverse complement strand
CGAGGTCGGTCCGCTGAAGCTCAATATCTCAGGCTGCATCAATGCCTGCGGGCATCACCATGTCGGCCACATAGGCATACTCGGTGTCGACAAGAAAGGCCGGGAATTTTACCAGATCACCCTGGGCGGCTCATCCGCGGAAAATGCGTCGATCGGTAAAATTCTGGGGCCAGGCTTCGGCGCCGACGAAATCGCCGGTGCGGTCGAAACCGTCGTTGATACTTATCTGGATGTGCGTGAACAGGGGGAAGAATTCCTGCAAACCTATCGCCGCCTGGGTGCGGCTCCTTTCAAGGAGGCTCTCTATGCCAGTAATTGAAAACAACTCATTTGTTGAAGATGCCTGGTACCGTCTGGAAGATGGCGACAGTGCAGAAAACCGCAGCATGATCATCGTGCCGCTGGCGCGCCTGGAAGAGGTTCTGGCTTATTGGCCTGCCGGCCATCGCGGCCTCGGGGTAGATGTGCCCAATGACGCCGATGTGGATGTCCTTACAAGGCATCTGGCGCGGCTGGATATCGTCACACTGAACTTCCCAGGTTTCACGGACGGCAGGGCATTCTCGCAGGCCCGCAGCATTCGCCATACCGGTCACTTTGGCGGCACCATCCGCGCCCGCGGCGGATTCCTGCCGGACCAATACGGGTTCCTGCTGCAGTCGGGCGTGGACAGTTTTGACGTGTCGGACCGGTTCTCGCTGGAAGAATGGATACGCCACGCCGATGCGGTGCCGGCAACCTATCAGCGCGACTATGCAACAGGTGGATTGGCAACCCGCCCTTTCGCTGAAGCCGGTGTCTGGCCGGAACAGCCTCACTACGGATAGTCGATAAGCAGGTATTGTGACCATGACCATCAAGCATGATCTTGCCCTGTATCAGGGGCTGGAAGGCGAGGCGCTTGTCGCATCGCTGAGGCAGGACTTTGGCAATCGGCTGGCGCTGGTTTCCTCCTTCGGTGCGGAGTCCGTGGTGCTTTTGCACATGGTGGCCTGTGTCGACCAGGCGGTCCCGGTAATCTTTCTCGATACCGGCAAGCACTTCTGGCAGACCGGGTACTATCGGGCGAAGATCATTGATCTGCTGGGCCTGAAGGATGTGCGTGTCATCAAGCCGGAGCCTGGCGACGTGGCGCTGAACGATCCGCTCGACAATCTGTCCGCAGTCAATCCCGATGCATGCTGTGACATCCGCAAGGTGCGGCCATTACAGCGCGCGCTGGACGGGTTTGACGCCGTGTTGTCAGGGCGCAAACGCTACCATAGAGAAGGTCGCAACCGGCTTGCGGGTGTCAGTATTGATGCCAATGGCAGGTTCAAGGGTGAGCCCCTGGCAGGTTATGACGCGCACGCTATTGCCGGCTATCTGAAGCGCCACGACCTGCCGCCACATCCGCTGGTGGAGCAGGGCTATTTTTCAATCGGCTGTGCAGACTGCACGCAACGCGGCGGATCGGCGGAAAATCCACGGGCTGGCCGCTGGGCCGGGCACGACAAGACCGAATGCGGCATCCATACCAGCGCCGACGGTCGGCTGGTGCGTATACACCGAGATGGAGTTTGAAAACCATGGGTGTGATCAAAGTGATCGACCACGTAGGCAAGGCCCATGAACTGGACGCGGTCGAAGGCTGGAGGGTGATGGAAATCATCCGTGAACACGGCCTACCGATAGAAGGCCTGTGTGGCGGCGCGTGTGCATGCGCCACATGTCATGTCTACGTGGACAGTAACTGGCAGGCAAAATTGCATGAACCGCGCGATGATGAAGATGCCATGCTGGATGAGGTCCCGACTGTGTCGGCGAATTCTCGTCTGTCGTGTCAGTTGATCTATTCGGAAGACCTAGACGGACTGACGGTAACGCTGGACCGAGACCTGGTGGAAGTCAAACTGCTCCGACGATCTGCCTGACCTGGCCTCATGGTCAGTCCATATCTATTTTGCCGGAGCGCTTCTTTTTGACGGATCCGCGCCTGGTCTTTGACTCCAGCCTGCGCTTCTTCGACCCCAGGGTCGGCCTGGTGGCGATGCGTTTGCGCGGTATGTAGGCAGCGTCCCTGATGATCTCCTTGAGACGCTCCAGCGCATCGCGCCGGTTGGCTTCCTGGGTGCGGTGCCGGTTGGCAACCAGCACGAGTTCGCCTTCATTGGTCAGCCGGCTGTCGCCGCTGTTGAGGATTTTTTGACGGACCCGTTCGGGCAGCGAGGGAGACTGGCGCACATCGAAGCGCAGTTGCACTGCGGTCGCCACCTTATTGACATTCTGACCGCCAGGTCCACTTGAGCGAATGAATTTCTCCTCCAACTCGTCGTCGAGAAGCCAGATACTGGTAGTAATCTGAATACGAGCCATATTGTTCAGACCATTATGCTTCCAGCTTGTCCTGCGTGCTGGTGTCGAAGTCGCCGACATCATGGCGTTCGTGCAGTTGCTGGTCGCGCCTGCCGGATACCCGATTGACAATCCGGCCGCGTTTCACTGCCGGGCGCACGGCGATCTCGTCGTTCCAGCGCATGACATTTGCGTACTCGTGCGTGCTGAGAAACTCTGCTGCCGAATACACCCTGTTGGCAACAAGCCCGCCATACCAGGGCCAGATGGCCATGTCCGCGATGGTATACTGATCTCCACACATATACCGGTTGTCGGCCAGGTGCCGGTCGAGAACATCAAGCTGGCGTTTCACTTCCATGGCGTAACGATCGATAGGGTATTCGATCTTTATCGGAGCATAGGTGTAGAAGTGCCCAAATCCGCCGCCGAGATAGGGTGCGCTACCCATTTGCCAGAACAGCCACGACAGGCAATCTGTCCGGCCGGTGAGGTCTGCCGGGATGAACGCGTCGAACTTTTCGGCCAGGTACAAAAGAATTGCGCCGGATTCGAACACCCGGGTTGGAGTTGGTGTGCTGTGGTCCATCAGCGCCGGGATCTTGGAATTTGGATTGACATCAACAAACCCGCTGCCGAACTGTTCACCCTTGCGGATCCTGATCAGGTGGGCGTCATACTCTGCGCCTGAATGACCAAGCGCCAGCAATTCTTCAAGCATCACCGTTACCTTAACCCCGTTTGGAGTAGCAAGGGAATAGAGCTGCAAGGGGTGTTTGCCTACCGGCAACTCCGTGTCATGGGTCGCTCCGGCCACTGGCCGGTTCAAGCTGCCCCATTGTCCGCCCAGGTCTTTGTTCCATGTCCAGACTTTCGGGGGTGTGTAGGCAGGGAGGTCGTTCATCTGTGGCTTCCAATTGGTTGAGATGGTTTGATTTGTTATGACGGCTGGATGGTACGGCCAGACATCGTGTGTATATCACGCTTGTTGTTGCTGTTTGAAGCCAATGGCATGTGCGGACGCGCTGCTGACGAAACCACCGCCGACCCGGGATCAGAAGTTACAACTGGAGGTATGGCCTGCTTTGGTTCAGGGTTGCAATGGCTCGCAGTGATTGCCGGTCAGGATTCTGCGGGCATCTGGCATCCCGGTGTGGAATGCGACAATGCCACTTCCTCTTTGGTCATGTAGTCGGGAACCGCTTCGAACAGCGGCGATGACAGATAGCGTTCTCCGGTATCCGGCAGCATGCACAAGATGACAGAGCCTTCCGGCGCCGTCCCGGCAATCTGCATGGCAACCGCGAAAGTCGCGCCACCGGAGACGCCGGTGAAAATACCTTCCTTCTGTGCCAGCTTGCGCGACCATTCCATGCCGGCCGGACCGGCCACCGCTATCAGGTCATCATAATACTTCGCGTCAATGGCTTCCTGCAGCACCAACGGGATGAAGTCCGGCGTCCAGCCCTGAATCGGGTGAGGCTCAAACGCCGGATGGCTGTGTGTCGGTTGCCCGGCCTCATTGCGGCCCTGCGCCGTGCCGGAACCGATGATCTGTGCATTGGCAGGCTCCGACAGAATGATCTTCGTATCCGGACGTTGTTTGCGCAGCACACGACCAATGCCTGAAACAGTTCCCCCGGTGCCGTAACCGGTGACCACATAGTCCAGCCGGTCGCCGTCAAAGTCAGCCATGATTTCACGCGCGGTGGTGTTTTCATGGATCGTTGCATTGGCATCGGTTTCAAACTGGCTGGCCAGAAACCATCCGTTTGCGTCAGCCAGTTCCACCGCCTTGTTGTACATGCCGAAGCCTTTCTCGGCCTTCGGCGTCAGGACAACTTTTGCCCCGAGAAACCGCATCAGCTTGCGCCGCTCCACCGAAAAGCTCTCTGCCATGGTAACCACCAGCGGATAACCCCTGGCCGCACACACCATTGCCAGGCCTATGCCGGTATTGCCGCTGGTTGCTTCCACCACGGTCTGCCCCGGTTTCAGTGCACCGGAGCGCTCTGCTTCTTCAATGATCGAAACGGCAAGCCGGTCTTTGACGGAGCCTCCCGGATTGAAGGCTTCCACCTTCACATAGAGTCGAACACCTTTTGGCGCGAGTTGATTGATACGCACACAAGGTGTGTCACCAACGGTTTCCAGGATGTTGTCATACAGCTTGCCGCGACCTTTGGTAGTGCGTGATGACGCCATGGCTCAGACCTCTCAAAACAGGGTTGGGTTGTTGTGTCGGCATTGATCCTATCAGGATGGCAGTTTATCTCCAATGTGCAAACCACGTACGCATTTGAGGATTGCAACAGGGGCGTTTGCAAGTTTGCAGCGTTTCGCCTAATGCTCTGATCCTCGTCTTTGTTTTTCTCTGCCGGACCGGTCGCACATGCTGCATATTCTGGGTTTGATATTGCCGCTGTTCGGGCTGATCGTCATCGGTTTTGTAGCTGCGCGCATAACCCGGCAACCGCTTGAAGCGCTGGGCTGGCTCAACACGTTCATCATCTACATTGCGCTGCCGGCCCTGTTCTTCAAACTGTTGGCCAAGACGCCTGTTGAACAATTGGCAAGCTGGGAGTTTATCGCGTCCAACATTCTGGTGACGTATCTGATTTTCATCCTCACCTTTGTACTTGGCATCATTGGAACCCGCGGCAATATCGCAGAAGCCACCATCCAGGGGCTGGCGGGTGCCTATGGCAACATCGGATATATGGGTCCCGCCATTGCAATTCTGGCTCTGGGCGAAAACGCGGCTATTCCGGTTGCGATCATCTTCTGTTTCGAAAACATCATGCATTTTGCTCTGGCTCCGGCGCTGATCGCGGTGTCTGGCAATCAGAAACAATCCGCAGGCCGTCTGATTGCGGATGTCACAAAAAAGATATTGTTCCATCCATTCATCATTGCCACCGCAGTCGGTGTGACATTTGCCATTCTGGAGTGGCCGGCACCGGAACCGCTACAGCACCTGATTGATTACCTTGCCCAGGCAGCCGCTCCGTGCGCACTGTTTGCCATGGGGGTCACACTGGCACTGCGTCCGTTAAAGCGGGTACCATTGGCTCTGGGCTATATTGTGCCGATCAAGTTGATCGTGCACCCGGCCGCGATGTATTTCATGTTGAGTTATGTCGGCAATTTTGAGCCCGTCTGGGTGTTTGCTGCGGTGTTGTTGGCTTCACTGCCAACCGCGACCAATGTGTTTGTCATTGCCCAGCAATATGGTGTGTGGGTGGAACGCGCCACAGCCAGTGTTCTGGTAACAACAGTGTTGTCTGTATTGACCGTATCGGCGCTGCTGTATGCGGTCACCACCGGATTGCTGCCTGCCGACTGGTGGCCTGCCGCGCAATGAAACAGTTCACGCTTTAGAACGGTACTTCTGCGCAAAATCTGGTGACTGCGCCGCCGCTGGGATGGCGGACCGTCAGCGTATGGGCATGCAGCATAAGCCGGGCAGCTGCTGATGCGTCACCATAAAGCGGATCTCCGAGAACAGGGTGGCCGAGTTCTTTCAGGTGAACCCGCAATTGATGCGATCTGCCAGTGTGTGGTGCAAGCTCCAGCCGGGTGGCTGTATCTGTGCGCGATAACACCCGCCAGCGGGTAAGGGCCGGTTTGCCGGTCTCACGGCACACCTTCTGCAAGGGTCTGTTCGACCAGTCCGCGATCAGCGGCAGATCGATTTCGCCCTCGTCGGCCTCAACGCGACCGGCGACAATGGCGTGATAGGTCTTGGACAAATGCCGCCGCTCAAACTGCAATCCGAGGTGGCGTTGTGCGTCGGCGTTCATGGCCATCATGAACACACCTGACGTGTCACGATCAAGCCTGTGCACGATCAGGGCTGATG
>JBDNEZ010000367.1:0-5528 GCA_041690095.1 Anderseniella sp. | reverse complement strand
CTTTGGGTCGTTGAAGTGGAGCGCAACGCCAGGTCGCTTCAGGCCGCAATCGCGCTCGACGGCAGCAAACTGCCCCGGCCGCGCGACAGAAAGTCAACAGACGGGCCGGCACCGGTATTCATTCTGGGGACTTCGCGGGCCGGCAAGACGACGCTGGAAAAACTGGTTGGGGCGCATGAGGACGTTGATCGCGGCTATGAAGGTGAAGCGGTTGAGTTCGCCACCCGGCGGGCAGCCCAGAAAGCCGGCCTGATCAATATTGCTGACCTCGCACAACTACCGAAAAACCTGCACGGATCGTTTGCCGCCGAATTCCGGCAACGGCTTGCAGACACCAGTCCCGGCCACAAGATGGTGAGCATCACCACACCGGGGTTGATTACCAGCGCCGGCCTGTTGGCGCAAACCCTGCCGGAGGCACGGTTTGTGCTCGTAAAACGCGACAGGGACGACACGGCTTTCAGAATTTTCTTGAAAAACTACCAATCAGGAAATCATTACAATAATGATCTCCGGAACGTCTATGCCTACATAGACTGGTATTCGCAAATGATCGACGTGTGGTCACACAAACTGCGCCAGCGGGCAATCATCGTCGACTATGGCGACATGATCGCAAACCCGTCAGCGGAATTTGCCCGGGTGATGAGCTTGTGCGGGATATCCGAGGGCAAAACCGAACTGCCGGACATAAGCTCTGACACCGGCGCTTCCGGGCCTTACCTGCATTTGATGCAGAATGTCTGACGGCGACATGCCAGTGCGTGCAGGTTTGCTGGATGCCTGCTTGTCGTCCCGGGCAATTGTGTGTCAGCCAGGTGCACAAAGTTTCTGATGACCGGTTTTGCGTCGCGTTCAACCCGCAGCTTGCTGTCTTGGCTTTATCAGAGCCAAACCGCATAGGATCAACGCCAACGCCAGGACAATCGACAGGGAAACTGTTTCGGACAACACCACCACGCCCCACATTACAGCTGACGGTGTAACGATATAGGAAACCTGGCTTGCAAACACCACGCCGCCATGCCTCAGCATATATAACAGGCCGGCATAGGCGCCGAGATGCACCACCGCCATCAGCAGGATCGACAGCTCCGCAGTGCTGGCGTCAAACGGCAGCAGATACGGCGCGTCAGCCAGCCACAATGTGACCAGCAGCATGATGGTACCGGAGACGGTCATACCCCAGAGTGCGGTGACGGCGTCGAGGGCTGCTGGACGCTTCACGCTGATATACACATTCTCCATCGCGTAGCTGATGGCGACGGCCAGTGATACCAGCATCCAGAAGGCCTGCCCCGGCAACGGCACCTCAACACCGGGAAGCAGCATCACCAGCATAGCCAGCAACCCCAGAACGATACCGGTGATGCGACGCACACTGGCGGTTTCCAGGGACAGTATGATCGCCAGCACCAGCGCGATCATCGGGATCAAGGCAAACACGATTGCCCTGATTCCGGCAGGCAGATGAATGGCCGCATAAAACGACAACGCATGAGGAAAAGCCGTGCCGAGAAACCCGGTTACCAGATAATACCGCAGGTGCTCGCCACTCAGCGGCGGACGCTTGCCACGGACCAACAAAATGCCGCTCAGCAGCACTGCCCCGGTTGCGGCAGACCACAAGGCAACGCTCAGCGGATCAATCCCGGACGCGGTCGCAAGTGTGGCCAGGGAAATCGTCAACCCCCAGCCAAGCCCGGTGAGCAGCAGGATTACAACCAGTGAGGCAAAGCTTGGAGACCGGATTGAGTTTACTGACATGAATGAAGAGCCTTCGGAACGGATTTATCCTGGCCGGGAATGTATGCTGGTGCGGACGGCGGGACTTGAACCCGCACAGCCTTGCGGCCGAGGGATTTCAAGTCGTGAAACAAGCGCCTTATGCGAATGGACATGGCTGGGAAAACAACTGAAAACTGCTGTTTTTTCATCAAGCCTATTGTACAATTGTTCCCAACCTTGGGTGAAGTTTCTTTTGCGGTGGTAGCTTGATGGTACCTGAGAAGCAAGCCGGGATTTGAGAGTTCGCAATGCAACGATTGAAAAAAAGCGTTGTTGATGCAGCACAGCCTGATGCTTCAGAGTAAATTTTGGGGATGATAGGGCTTCCGGGCTTGGTCTCCGAGTGTCTGACGGCAGCGCCTATGGGTCCAAATAGGGTTATTTGATAAGAGAGTGTTGTTGGCTCATCTTAACCAATGCAGACATGATAGTCGCTGAGCCAATCGCAGTCGAGCCAGCCTGAAAGGTGATCCCGGCAGTTGCAACTCTCGCAAATCGACTTTTTGAGTTCATGTTCCAGCCCAGTTCGCTGGATCGACGTAAAGTCCGAACCAGATTGACCACAGGCCGAGGAGAGCAAAGACAACACCAATCAGCCATCGCATCCGCTTCATTTTTTCCCCCAAAGCTTCGAGTGAAGTCGCAAGCCGTGGAACTGCTTCAAAAATTGCTAGCGGTGATGATAAAAACAACCCGAAGAGAAACATCATTGCGAATCCGGTCACGACTGTTCCAGTGGTCGCGGCCAATCCAAGCAATCCAAACAGAATTGGCGCGGCGCAGGCGGGAATATTGAGGCCGAAAGCCAACCCCAAGATGAACGGGTTTCGTGCCTGCTTCCATGCGGTGGGCGCGAGGTTAACCCTGCGCTTGATGAAACCGGTCTTGCCAATCAGAAACGCCATCCCGATAACCAGATAAATTATTCCGAACATCAGCCAGATGCCTGTTTGTGCGGCAATTACTTTTTGACCAAGAAATGCGATTAACGCCCCAAATAGCCCTGCCACCAAGGAGCGCGTAGCGATGAATGCTAAAACGGCATCCAATTTCTCACGGTTTGAACGGTTCTTTTGGGTATCCAGAAAGAGAAGATGTCCGCCTATCGTGCAAGGCTCTATGAACCCTAAAAGTCCCAAGCCCAGTGGGAGCAACAAGATCGAATACAATGAAAGTTCCAAGTATCCATCCTGTTTTTAATAATTATCACGAAACGACAATAAACTGCCCCATCATACCAGCATCTTCGTGTTCAAGAATATGACAGTGAAACATATATGGGATGGCAGGATCAGCGTAATCTGCAAACTCCAGCAGCAAGCGAACGCGCTCGTTTCGGTTTATCAGGACCGTATCTTTATACCCGAGTTCACCAGGGTCAGGCGTCACTCCGTTGCGGTCAAGAATACGAAACTGCACATCGTGAACGTGAAAGGGATGAGCCATCATTGAGGGGTTGTCGATCTGCCAGATTTCCTGAGTCCCGAGACGAACAGTTTCATCTATCCGGTCCATGTCCATGGAACGGCCATTGATTGTCATTGCACCGCCTCCCATCATCATACCCATGTCGAGAGTAAATGTTCGGGTGCGTACCGCTTTTGCAGGGTCAGGGGTTTCAAATTTCGCTAGTCTGGTTGGCAAGGTGATAGAACGTTTGCGTTCCTGGTCGGGTCTGATTTCGAGGACCTCAAAACTTTCACTACCTCCCATCATCATGTTCATCATCCCGCCGCCCATCATTCCCCCTTGCGAAGCAGTGGAACTCAGGAGCTTGGTTGTTCTGCCGTTGCTTAAATCAACGACTATTTCTGCCCGCTCAGCGGGTGCCAGGGTGATTGCATCGGTTTCATATGGCTTTTCAAGTAGTCCCCCATCACTCGCAATCTGATGGAAACGGCGTTTGTCATCAAACGCCAATGTATAAAATCTGGAATTGGAACCGTTGAGAACCCGCAGTCTCAGTGAGTTGGTTCGTGCAACAAAGTGTGGGTTGACCGTTCCGTTGACAAGAAGGGTGTCACCTTTCATTCCCATCATCCGGTCAGGCATTGATGTGAGATATTCAAATGCGCCGTCGGCGCTGAAACGCCGGTCCTGTAAAATCAGAGGCACGTCATCAACGCCGTAATCCTGTGGTATTTCCAGACCACTGGCATTGTCATCTTCCACAATAATCATGCCAGCCAGGCCATGATAAACCTGAAACCCTGTCCTGGGCACCATGTGAGAGTGATACCAAAAAGTTGAAGCGTGTTGTTTCACGTCAAACTCCGGGTGCCAGCTTGCCCCGTTCTCTATGACCTGATGCGGTCCGCCATCGGACTTGGCGGGCAGATGCATACCATGCCAGTGTAGTGTTGATGGTTCCCCGATGTTATTGTGCACATTGATGCGAACCCGCGATCCTGCCGTCATCTTTAACGTTGGCCCAAGGTAGGTGCCGTTAATTCCAAAGGTTGGGGTATTCACGCCATCGATGAATTGGCTGACATGACGGCCAAGCTGCAAATCATAGTTGTGAATGCTCTCTTGCTTGCTGCCTTCGACAAGCGGAGGAATGGCCAGGGGTCGTGACGGGCCAAAAAAACCTCCACGTGACCAACTGTAGCTGCCAAGCGCAATAGCACCACCGCCAGTTGCCAGCAAACCAAGCGCTGAGCGACGTGTCAGTTTCATCTGTTAAACCTGCAACTGACGCTTGATATCTTCGTATTCGACCTGATTAATCTCACCGGATGCACGTCGTTCTTTTAGAATGTTCAGAGAACCATGAGACGAATGATGGTTCGAATTGCTGCCACTCATCCCCTTGACCAACATCACGATGGCAAAAACAATCAGCGTCAAGAAAGCAATCATCATCAGGGGACCAATGAACAAGCCGCCCCAGCCCATCATCATGTTGCCGCCATTCATCATACCGTTTCCCATCATGCCGTACTCCATTTGTGTTTTCTCTTTAAGCAAGATCAAGACATGGGGTTTCCCGTAGGTGGAAGGTCAAATTAATTTTTGGAAATTAGCCAGCGCAGCAAGACAGTTTTTTTACATCCATATCGAAAGTCTGAGCGGCCAGCTTCAATCCCTCAACGGTTGTGAGATAAGGAAATATCGTTGCGCCAAGTTCTTCGTAGGTCATGCCTGTTTTGATGGCGAGAACAGCGGTTTGAATACTGTCTGAGCCTTCGGGTGCAAGGATATGCGCTCCAAGCAACTTTTTCGTTTTGCCATCTGCCACCAGTTTTATGAGGCCGCGAGTGTCACGGGCTGCCAAAGCGCGCGGTAGATTGTCGAGCGTCAAAACTGACGTGCGCACATTTAAGCCTTGTGTCTGGGCCTGGGCTTCGGTGAGGCCGACACTTGCAACCTGCGGGTCGGTAAACACCACGGCGGGTATGGCCGAATTATCGTAGGACAGGGAATTGCCATTCATGGAATTCTTTGCAGCAATCTTTGCGCCGTAAGCAGCCATATAGACGAACTGGTCACGCGCTGTTACATCGCCCGCCGCATAGACGTTGTCGCGGGTGGTACGCATCTGGTCATCTATTTTCACGCCCTTATTCGCGGCAAGCTCTATGCCCACCGCAGCCAGGTTGAGGCTTTCTGTATTGGCAGTGCGACCAGTCGCAATCAACACCTTGTTGGCCGAAATTTCCCGCGAGCCGTTGCTGTCTTTCACGGTCAAGATGACAGAGCCGACCTGTTCTTCGATACGCTCATAGACAATACCGCTG
>JBDNEZ010000366.1:0-6936 GCA_041690095.1 Anderseniella sp. | reverse complement strand
ACAGCAAGATGTTTGGCGGCCCAAACACCAACGTCAAGCGATACGAATTCCTTGATCGTGCTGCTGATGAATATGGCGTCGAGATTGCCACTGACATGTCATCGTGGGGCGCTGGGCAAACAATGGGCTTCAATGCCGAGAAGTGCGGATATGCCAGCGCAGTGGATATGTATCAACACTTTGCCGACAGTGAAGACGAGCAGATAATGGCAATCGTCAAGTTTCTGTTGCGATCGGGCGGCCGGGATGAACTGCAGCGCGAGGACTGCAACGGTCTCGCACGCATCTACAACGGTAGCGGCCAGGTCAATATCTATGGCCCCCGGCTGCAGAAAGCGTTGACGAAGTGGAAACGGCGCAAATGGAACGCGGTGACATCAACGCCAAACGTGGTCAAGAAGGCCAAAAATTGGCTTGGCATTGGTGACGAAGGCGAAGACGTGCGCGATATTCAGAGATTGCTTGTCTCGCTGGGTTATCCAATTCAGGCAGACGGTGATTTCGGCAAGTCAACACGCCGGGCAGTGCGGGAGTTTCAGCACGATCGCGGATTGAATGTTGATGGCATGGTCGGCGCCGATACCGTTGCCGAGATGGAGCGCGCGAAGGTTGCACCTGAAATGGTCATGGTTGACGGTGTTGCCGAGCCCGCCGGCAGGCAACTTGATACAGCGGACGATCTGTTGCGTAAAGGATCCAGCACAATAAGTCGCGCGAAGTTTGGTAAACTGTCAGATGTGACCACGGCGGCCGGCGCCGGCGCTGTTGGACTGACACAGGTTCTTGATGCGGGCGAGAACGCGCAAAACACGGCACAGCGGGCTCAGGGCTTGCTTGAAATGATCCTGCCATCGAGCGCAAGCCAGTGGATCATGTATATCACAGCGGGAATCGTCATTCTGTCAATCATTGGCTGGGTGCGCAATAATCGCATGGAAAAAACACGCCTTGCGGAACACAGGTCCGGTAAGGTGTTGAGCGTCGGAGGATTTGAATAATGTGGACGTGGTTGATAGGCAAGGCAACCGGCATGGTTGTCGGAAGTTTCAGCAAGATTGCGCTTTACGGCGGGCTGATCGTGACCGGTCTGGTTGCGCTCTCATCGGTTGTATTCATGATACGCAAGGGCGGCAGTGATGCGGTACGGGTAAAGCAGCAAAAAGCGAGGCTTGATTCCATCGCTCGCAAGCGTAAGATCGACGATGAGATAGACACACTGGATACAATCAGACTTCGTGAGAGGGCAGCGCGTTGGCAAAACTGATCATGATTACCGTCGCAATGCTGGTGTTATCCGGTTGCGCGACGATGAACAAAATCATCCCCGGCAATTTCTGCGACGTATCGCAGGCGCACTTGCATTCCGCTAAGGCACAACGGGCAATGTCAGACAGTGAATTGGCAACCGAGACCAAGCACAATGATTTTGGTGCAAAAGAATGCGGGTGGAAGCCGCCGCGATCATAACCGGCGATATTGGCAACCGTCAAGCAGTCTGGCGGCTTCGTAATTCTTCATTCTCTCATTCCTCTTGTGTGGTGGGGGTGTCTTCAAGTGCCGAAACCCAACTTTTTAGCTGGCCTCTTGTTGGCCACGTTGGCGGGCAAACATACTGGCCATCAGTCAACACATAGTCATCATCAAAACCCATGGCGTGCCAGACAAGCCACCAATTCAACTGCTTTGCGATTGCCTGTAGGCTTGCTTGTCTAGGCATCTTCCATCACCTTCTGTTTCCGTTTCCGTAGCGTCTTTTTTGGCTGTGCATTCATCGGTCGGGCCTTCCTATATGGTTTCAGGGCATGGCGTAGTCATCTCGCCATCCGTTAGAATTTCTGCACCGCATGTGAACTTGAAAACACCCCAGCCGGTGTTGAACCCAGACGCGTTGCAGTCGCTGCATTTGCCTTCGCGCAGGTCGATGGTGTGCTTGAACCCTGCATCCTGTTGAGACTTGATGCAAACAGCCAACAAAGCCATGCGAGGATTGCTTGAAAGGTCGCCTTCACCAGCTAAAAAGTTTATGTCTTCCATCGGGCGGGCCTCACTTGTCAGTTGCGGGCAGATGCCCGTGTTCAACAAAATATTCCAGCGTCGGCAGCAGGGCTGCGACCTGGCTTTGTGTCAGGTGCATACGATTGTTGGCAGTATGGGTAACGCCGTCAGGCGCACCATTTTCTAGCACCACATCGGACCACCCCTGATACGGGATAAATTTTTTCAATCCAATTTCTTTGCAGCCTAACCAGACCAAACCTTCGTCGCGCGCCGCGCTGCTCTCTTGAATTGTGCAGGTTTCGCCGTTTGCGTCGGTGAACTCGCCAACTAGAAATCCGCGATTTGTCTGGTGCGTGTCCATCGGTCGGGCCTCAATTTAACTGTTGACGTTCTGTAATTCTGTACCTATTATGAAATTGCAGTTTGAGATTGTCAATAGGTATTTTGAAATTCATGAAGATTGCTTTCATAAGGACCGACGAGCGCACAGCGAAGTCCACTCAGACAGAGGCGGCAAACGCCTGGGGCGCTAGCAAGACGATCGACGTTGACCGTAAGGACCATGACGTTAAGGACGTGGACGTTCGACGTGGTGATGTGATCGGCGTCTATGAGTTGCACTTACTGGCGGCGCGCGGTGTCAAGGCAAAGAAGCGGGCGCGTGAAAGTCTGGTTGCCTACATGAAGACGATATTTGACGCAGGCGCGACGATTGAGGAAATCCGCACAGGGCGTACATGCGAAAGCAAAGCCGACTTGGTGCTGATGTTCAATGAAGCCTGTGACAAGTTTCTGTCTGGCTACAAGACCGGGCGCAGTGCAGGCAGACCGCGCAAGCACAATTACAGCGACAGTGAGCGCGAACACATTGCGGTCCTGTGGAACGACAAGCGGCACAAAAACAATCTTGAGCGTGTTGCTGCTGTGCAGCGGCATTACAGCAAATTCAACCGGGCAGCATGGTACGCCATGAATGCCAAGTGAGGAGACATGAGCGATGACTAACTGGAAATGGTGGGTTGCGCATTGGTGGCGGCGTTTGATTGGTGACCATGGATGCAAGGGCGAAGGTTTTGTTCTGGATGACAAAACAGGCCATGTTTCGATTTGCAGAAAACTCGGATGCCATTAAGGGAGCGGTGATGCTGTCGAAGGCCGACCTTCACGACCAGTTCAAGCAGTCGGAATCACTTTCCAGGCGAGCACTGGATCACTGTGTGCCGAAAGGGTTCAAGCCAACACTGGGCAAACATCAAGCTGTGAACCATGAGCAAATGAGACGAACTATCGAGAAAGCTGCAACCGAATGCCCGGACGCTGCTGCAGTCATTACGTGGTTGCTTTGGCACAAGGTGCTTGATGATCAGCGGATGGGGTTTTTGTCAAATCCAGATGAATCAACTTAGGAGCAAGGCGATGCACGTTGTTCGGATACCAGGATGGCTGAACTTCGATTTTAGTGAGGCGAGTTACTACGGCTATCGATGGGGTGTGTGCATCGGGCCTGTCCTGATTTTTCTTTTCAGCAATTCCAAATAGGGAGACATGAGCGATGACTAGCAATGGATACGGCATGGCCTACAAGCTAACTTTGCGTGAACGATTTTTCCGTGCACTCGGCTTTCGTTACCACCTGGTCAATTTACCTGATGACATCGAAACCACAATGCCCGGCTGGATGATGACATCTTGTCGAATGCATTTCGATTTCCGGGATCGTCTTCGCCTACTGCTAACAGGCAAACTCAATCTTGAAATACGACAAGCAACTAGCCAGCAGGTTGATGAGGCTATCAGCGCCACGAGCTTCAGAATTGTTCCTCCGTTTGAGAATGACACAACGATATAGTGGGGAGACATGAGCGATGTGGCAATTAAAGCACTACAATAGCGACGTTTGGCAGGTTGTTGCAGAGCATTCAACAAAACTTGCATGTCATGTGGATGCTGTCGAGCGCGGCTTTGTGAAAATCAGCAGAGGTCGTCGGTACATGCAGCCGGACGTTTTGATTGTTGAATTAGAAACCGAATAGGGGGAGCACCGACCATATCGGTGGCGTCAACAAAATGGTTTTAACTTCCAACTGAGGAGCAACAACGATGGCTGATGAAATAGCTCTGACAATAATCGTTATAGCTGCTCTGGTTTGGGTGGCGTTTGCCGTCAATAGCATGGGTAACGTGTGATGAGTGTTGATTGGATTGAATTTGGTATTGCAGTTTTAGTTTGGCGCAAGCGAAATAACGTCAACATGCGAAATATGGCGTCTGATATGTCGATGACAAAATCAACAATTTGTCGCGTCGAGAACGGCAAGCCATGTGATGTTCAAAAATATTTATCCATTTGTAAAATGACCGGGATAGATCCCTGGGAATTTGCAATTCATAATTCCAAATAGGGAGTGACCATGCAGAACCCAGACATAGACAGAAGCGAACGCAGCTCAATGACACGGTGCTGCATACTGTTCCCGATATTCCTGCCGTTTCTGCCCATGCTCTGGCTGATCTGGGGCATTGAGGAAATACAGGATTGGTTTTGGCAGCGATATCTTGACAGGTTAGATAATGAAGCAACTGACAAGTAGGAAGACATGAGCGTGATCTATAGGTTGCATCTGCGCTTGATTTCATGGCTGTTTTCCTAGAGTTTTCCGCGCTTGTCGTCAACCACTGATTCAGTCCAATGTGCAAAGCCCCGCAAAAGAATGCGTCAGTAAGTGGTACAGATTTGGCACGGTATGGTGTGGGTGCGTTCATATCTCGCCGGTGTTCATCGTACTCTGGCGAGTTTTCAACTCTCATTCAATTAACTCCATCCAATATGATGCTTTCCAAATCTGACAAAATTTCTTTGTCTGCGTTGTCCAGTGTAACTGCACCATCTCTCACGTAGATTCCCCCATCACATCGACGATGGCAGCGACGGACGTGCCGAGAATTCCAGCAATGATATTTGCCATTGTTGAGTTCAATCGAACGGCCCCGGTTTCGTACTTCTGGACTGTCTGCCCGGACACGCCTATTTCCAGCGCCAGCTTCTCCTGGCTCCATCCTTTTGCAGTGCGTTCGCGGCGCAATTGAACGCCGATGCGGCTAGTGATCAACCGTTCTTTACAGGTCTGTGTCCGACACTTCATCAAACTGATCCTCTCTTGGTTCATCTGATCCCACAATTTCAGTGATGCGCCGGATGCCTACATGTGCGTTTGTGCGCATCTCCTGCATTTGGGCAATGTCAGATTCAAGTTGCTGTAATTCATCATCGCAGCGCGCCTGAATGACTTGCCTGCGCGATTTCATGTTGGCGATCGTCGCCTCCATCAGCGCTATGATGATGGAATCAAACTCCATTGCGGAATTGTACGTGTCCGAGCACAAATCATGCACCGCCTGCAGTGCTGCGTCTTGCGCTCGGATTGTTTTATTCGACATGGTGATGTCCCTCCGTGACGTTAATCTGGTGTCCGTTCAAAACCCGAGTAAGCCGCAATCGCGCCAGTTCCTTCATGGGCCGGAATGCTGAACACACTTCGATCATGGCCGGCACGTTGCTGCGGTAACTCCAAAGCAAATGCGCAACCCGCACCGGATCCACATCAAAATACTTCCACCAGGCGCGTTCGCTATGGTTGTGCTGGGCGCCGGGCAACATCGTGTGCAAGTCCTGGCACAGCGGAACAGCCCATCGATCGTCTGGCCGCTCGCCCATGCCGGTCTCTCTCTTGTCGTACCGCGTATCTCCATATCGCAAATGCGCGGCGTGCGTGCTGCCTTCCAGCCCCGTCAAGAGGCAGGGAAGGGTTCTGATGTCGTCAAGGTGCTTGGACACCTTAACGCGCGCTCTGCGGCCTAATTCGAGGCGCTTGGGCTGCTTGGGAACTTTGGGCCTCATGTTCATGAGTCTAGCTGGCGTTTATTTATATCGAGCGCGACGGCTATCGTCACACGCGCTTCCTTCGTTAAATGACACATCACAATCTCCCCATCGTGCCTTTGCAAACTAAACATGACACCTCCGCATCTCGGATCACATTCGGATATATCCATGCTTGTTGCCATAAGATCGTCAGCCGCCGTGCCTGTTAATTCTTGTGGAAAATTATATGATTTGATGTCGGACATTACTTGTTCTCCTTCTGCCACTTTTCGCACCGGGCAATCACCGCATCCGCGTCAGAGTAAGCCGTCTTGTTGCCGGTCGCGTGAAACCACAGCGCATCGATCTTGGATGCATCCGGATCGTCGAATATTTCACCGGCCGCGAGATCCGCTTCGGTGGAGTCATCGCCGCCCAGCATGTCAGGCTGCTTACTCTCCGTTATCTCGCCGGTTTCTTCGTCAACGTGATTGTCTGCCTTGGCGTCTGCCTTTTTTGTCATCTCAGCGTCGACGGCCTTCCAGCCGGCCATCCACTGCTTGTATTCGTCCGGGTTCATGTGATCAGGTGCATCGCCGGAATCAATGTCGTTATTCCGCGCGTCTGCCCCCATCTGGCGATAGTCGACGGGTTCCTTTTTGTCCGGACGTTTCGGCGCATCGGGCTCCGGTTCGTTTTCAATGATTGGCCCGCTTCCCGCCCAAACCTGCCCTTCCATTTCCTCAACGGTATATTCTGAACCAATTTCCTCCGGAAAAACACGTCGATAAGTCGCCGCTTCTGCGCATTTCTCCAACTGTCCGCGTGTTCGCTGCAGCCACATGGAATTCGGCATGTCACCCTTGCCCGCTTTTGCGTATGTTTCAAGCCAGTAAACCGTTGGCCCAGCCCACAAAACACGTTCACCTTGAACTATCCGCCAGCAATCAATTCGCGCCCATTCCGGAAAAGTCACTTCTTGAGGTACGCCCCCGTCCTTCTTGAAGGTTTTGGTTATATCTGGACCCCAAAGTGTTTGTTCGAGTCCTGCAAACTGATTTGTCCTGAATGCCGTT
>JBDNEZ010000365.1:0-2645 GCA_041690095.1 Anderseniella sp. | reverse complement strand
GCATCGTGCTGGATGAAGTGGCGGACACGCTTCCCGAAGCCACGCGAAACGCAATTCATTCTGATGGTAACCTTAATGTGCGCGGGCTTTTGCGTGGCCTGGCGTCTCGACCTCAGGATATTGGTGGTCTGATTCGACTGGCCGGCAAGTCCGGCAAGGCGCAAAAACAACTCAAGGCTGTTTGCCAAGCCCTGCTACCGGACTTTGGTCTGTAGCTACTGACACAAAGCCGTGATCCACGGACAATCGTCCTGGAACTCAGTGCTGCAGCGCCTCACCACCGATAAACCCTGCAGTGGTCCGGATTGAGCCGCCGTCACCCCAGGAGGCCGGTACAAAACGCTTGATCCGACAGAAAATAAGGAACTAATTGGAGTCGGAAGGCGTTTTGCTTAGGATCTCGGTAATTTATGTGCCGACTCTCAATTAAAGGGCCATCGTCGTCGACCTGTGTGGGTATTTTTGAAACATTGTGGCTTTTGGGATCGCGTGCGTGGTCAAGGGAGAATTTGATGTCAAGAAATCGATTTGAAGGTCCGGGTTACGGACCGGCGGAGCGCCAGATGGCGAACGCGCTGGTTGAGCTGGAGGCGAAAGCGCGCGGTGAAAACGGCGCGGCAGAAGATTGCGATTGCAAGGAAGGCATGTTCAACGGGCTGAGCCGCCGCAATGTACTGACAGCAGGTGTGGCGCTGGCAACCGGCGCATTGGCAGGACGTGCGCAGGCGGAGGCACCGGCGGGTGCAGTTGAATACCACGTCCAGAAGGACCCGACCAAGGAACAGGGTCGCACCATTCTGGATGACGGCGGCTATGGTTCTCGATCCCAGTTCGAGAATGAGGTGCGTTGGCGTTATCCGACAGCGAGCCTGGATTCGAGCTGGTCCATGACGCCACTGAGCCAGGGTCACGGGATCATCACACCTTCGGGCCTGCATTTTGAGCGCCATCATGCCGGGATTCCGGCGATCGACCCATCGACCCATACACTCACCATTCATGGTATGGTCGACAAACCGCTGCGCTTTTCCATACAAGATCTGAAGCGTATGCCGGCGGTAAGCCGACTTCACTTCATCGAATGCTCGGGCAATGGCCTGACGGAATGGGTGCAGCCCACTCTGAAGACAGTGCAAGGCACACATGGACTGACCTCGACCTCGGAGTGGACGGGGGTGCTGCTTTCAACACTGCTGAAAGCAGTCGGGATACAGGACAGTGCGAAATGGATACTGGCCGAAGGCTCTGACGCAGCGGTGATGACCCGGTCGGTTCCGCTGGACAAGGCGATGGATGACGCAATTGTCGCCTATGCACAGAATGGCGAAGCGCTGCGCCCCGAGCAGGGCTACCCGCTGCGGCTGGTGCTGCCCGGATATGAAGGCAACACCCACATCAAATGGCTGCGACGCCTGGATGTCAGCGACAAGCCCTTCATGACACGCGAAGAAACCTCGAAGTATACCGACCTCATGCCGGACGGTACCGCGCGCCAGTTTACGCTGACCATGGATGCAAAATCGGTGATCACGTTCCCGTCCGGGGACATGAAGCTGCCACGTCCTGGTTTCTACGAAATCACCGGCCTTGCATGGACAGGGCGCGGCAAGATAATCAAAGTCGAGGTATCGGTGGACGGTGGCGCATCCTGGACAGACGCCGTGCTGGACGGGCCGGTCATCGACAAATGCCACACGCGGTTTCGGATGCCCTGGACCTGGGATGGGTCCGAAGCAGTGATCCAGAGCCGTTGCACCGACGAGACCGGCTATGTTCAACCCGCTCTGGGCGAACTCGTCAAGGTGCGAGGTACGAAGTCTGTCTACCATCTGAACGCCATTCAAAGCTGGCATATTTCGACTGCCGGGGAGGTGACCAATGTCCATGCGTGAATTGAAAAATGTCGGCCTCGCGGTCTTGCTGTCCAGTGTCGCAGTGTTGCCGCTTTCGGCCCAGGAGAGTGACCTCCGGTTTGGCACGCCGGTTACTGCTGAAGACGTCGCCAAAATCGATATCGACATCATGCCGGATGGCACTGGTTTGCCTGAAGGATCTGGCAACTACTCCGACGGCGAGGAGGTGTATAAGATCAATTGCGCCGCCTGCCATGGTGACGATCTGGCGGGAATAAAGGATCTCGGTGCTCCGGCGCTGATCGGTGGGCGTGGCAGTCTGGCAACGGATGCGCCGTTCAAGACGATCGAAAGCTACTGGCCGCATGCAAGCACGGTTTTCGACTATATCCGCCGGGCGATGCCAATCAACGCGCCGGGTTCGCTGACGGATAGCGAAGTCTATGCGGTCACGGCGTATATTCTGGGCCGCAGCGGTATCCTGACCGAGGATGTGAAGCTTGACGCTGATCGTTTTCGGGAAATAGAAATGCCCAACAAGGATGGCTTTTTTCCTGATCCAAGACCCGAAAGCTACTGAATCTTGAAGCGGCCTGGAGCGCCGTTGCGTCTTCAGGCCGTTCTCGGGTCATTGTTGGCTTCGGGCCACAGGATGAACTACAATTTCGTTTGGTATCACGCCCGGGAAATCGTCATCTCGCTGGAATATGAACAAAGCCCGGTACATTGACTGTACCGGGCTTTTTGATGATCGAAAGACTCAAGGTGGCCAGAATTACTCAGCCGCCACTT
>JBDNEZ010000364.1:0-6726 GCA_041690095.1 Anderseniella sp. | reverse complement strand
CGGTGCCACCCCATCGGGACAATGACGCGCGACAAGTTGAACGCCGTTGTCGGGCAGGATCTCAAAAGCTGTCAGGAAATCGGATAACGTACTGGATATCCGTGAGTAAAGTTGAATAACGGCGTCTATCGACGTGAGTGACAGAAATGCCGCTGACGTCTGGATCGGCTTGGGAAGAACCTTGAGTGCAACGCCGGTGATTATCCCCAGTGTGCCTTCTGCGCCGCATAGCAGTTGACCGAGATCGTAGCCAATATTGTCTTTTCGCAACGCCCGCAGATTGGAAATAACCGCTCCATCTGGAGCACTGCCTCTATTCCGAGCACCTGGTGTCGCGTCATGCCGTAGCGGAAAACACTGTGCCCTCCAGCGTTTGTGCTGACAATGCCGCCGATCTGGCATTCCCCGTCCGAACCGATGGATATCGGGAAAAATAGTTGATGGGGTTGAAGAGCCTCATGAAGTTGAGCAACGCTCACACCTGCGTCCACGACAACGGATCGATTTACCGGGTCAATGTCGCGGATGGCGTTCATCCGGCTGAGATTGAGGATTAAGTTGGTTCCAGGGGTGGCGGGGATTGAACCACTGACCAGACCGGTTTTTCCCCCTTGAGGCGTGATATCGATATCATGTGCGTCACAAGCTGCAACGCAGTCAACCACGGCCTGCAGAGTTTCGGGGAACACGATTGCACCAGCCGTGCCGGTATGGCGGCCGAAATAGTCCCTGCAGGCTGTCTCAAGCAAGGTGCCCTCTTCGTACATGCCGCCGGAGCCGACAATGTTCTTCAGTGTTTCCAGTGCGTCGACCGCTAATTTGCTCACTGGCAGTTGTCCACAAACCTGGCGATGCGCCGCATGGCTTCGTGCAACTCGTCCAGGCTGCACGCATAGGACAGTCTTATGTGGTTCGGGCTGCCAAAGGCCGTGCCGGGTACGGTTGCAACTTCAGCCACGTTCAGCAAAGCCTTGCACAAATCCAGATCACCGGAGATCTGGCCAGTATCAGGATGTGAACGGCCGATGAGCCCCTGTATGGACGGCAGAACATAGAATGCACCTTTTGGTGCGGGGCAATCCAGACCTGCGATGTTGTCGATCGCATCAACGACGACATCGCGCCGGAGTTGATAGATATGGCAATGTTCCTTGACCAGGTCTTGCGGACCATCAAGCGCTGCCCTGGCTGCTGCCTGAGCGATTGAACAGGCCCCGGATGTCGACTGTCCCTGTATGACTGTCATGGCTTTAACGAGCGGCGCGGGACCAATCGCAAAGCCGATCCGCCAACCTGTCATCGCATAGGTCTTTGAGACTCCATTGACGATCAGAATGCGATCAGCCAAGTCTGGATTGTAGCTTAGAGCAGTGCGAAACTGATGACCATCGAACACGGTCTTGTCGTAAATCTCGTCGCACAACAACATCAGATGCGGGTGCCTGACAAGCAGGGACATGATGGACTGCATGGTTGTGTCGCTGATGATCGCGCCTGACGGATTAGATGGGGAATTCAATAGTATCCAGCGGGTTCTGGTGGTGACTGCGGCTTCCATCAATTCAATATCCGGTTGAAATGTTCCGTCGACGAGGGCAGGGGTGTGTACGACCTTGCCACCGCACAATCGCACGATATCCGGGTAGCTCGTCCAATAGGGTTTCGGGATGATCACTTCATCGCCAGGGTCCAGTGTCGCCAGGAACGCGTTGAAAAGAATCTGCTTGGCGCCATTTGCAACCAGGATTTGATCTCGCTTGACCTCTACGGCGTAATCGGCGTGAAAACGCGCTATAACTGCATCCACCAGATCCAGATTGCCCTGGGTGCGCGGATAGGTGGTTTCCCCGCGTCTGATTGCTTCATTGGCTGCATCACAGATATGCGGCGCAGTTGCAAAGTCGGGTTCACCGACAGATAAATTGCAGATACTGCGCCCGTGGGCTTTCAACTGGCCTGCCAGTTCAGCCACTTCGGTGATTACGGATGGCTGAATTTCAGACAGCCGTCCGGCCTGGTAGTTTACATTTGCATGGGACATGGCTAGCGAGCACCGAAAACCAGATTAGGGATGAACAAGGAAAGCTGCGGGACTGCGGTTATGAACAGAAGGCCGATGAACAACGGTATCAGAAACGGCCAGACAGACTTGATGATTTCCTCGACGCTAACCCCGGCAACCCGTGCCGTTATATAAAGGCCGACACCCATGGGAGGGGTTATGATCCCGATGATCAGATTATAGCAGATGATGACGCCGAAATGGACCGGGTCAATTCCGGCGGACACCACAATCGGCAGCAGGATGGTCGAACAAATAATCAGGGCAGGCAGGCTGTCGACTACCATGCCGATCACGATCAGGAACAGATTTATCAGCAACAGGATAACTATCGGATTGGACGATAGGTCCGCAATTAGCACTGCCAGATGCTCGGCAGCGCGTTCCTGAATAATAATATCACCGAGAACACTGGATACCGCGATCAGATACATGATCAAAGCCGAGGTCCCCAGTGTCTGGACCATACAGTTTCGAAACCCGTTCCAAGTCAGTTGGCGATTTATCAGTCCTAGCAGAATTGCGTACAGCACTGCAAATACACCCACTTCCGTTGGAGTAGCGATTCCCAGCACCAACAAACCGATAATGCCGACAGGCGTCAGCAATTCGAACTTGGCCGCCCAAGCCGTGCTCAACACTTTCTTGAGTTCGAATGCTTCTCTTGGGCCGAATTCTTCCGGGTGGCGCCGAGCCATGAAATTTATGAAAATCATCAGGCACAGCGCAATTACAATTCCAGGAAGAATACCGGCCAGAAACAGCCGGCCAATCGACACTTCGGCCATCAATCCGTACACGACCAGGACAATGCTTGGAGGTATGATTGGCCCAATTGTGCACGATGCCAGCGTAACGGAAGCTGACAGCCGCGAAGAATAACCGTTGTCCTTCATTGCCTTTATCTCAACCGCTCCCAAAGCGGCCAGATCGGCTACGGCGGCACCGGACATTCCGGCAAACAGCATGGACGCTGCCACGTTCACCTGCGCCAATCCTCCGCGCAGGTGTCCACTGATAGCCCGGGCAAAGGCAAAGATCTTGTCTGTGACACCCCCGCTATTCATCAAGTGACCGGCGAGTATGAAGAATGGCACCGCAACAAGGATGAAGCTGTCGAGGCTGCCGACCATCGTACGGGCCATCATGGTGAAGGAATCGCCGGCCAGTATCAGCCCCAGCATTGCTGCCAGGCCGACCGCAATTTCGACGGGAAACCGCACCGCCATCAGCAGCAGGAAGGCGGCAAACATGGTCAATGTAATCATCTTGATGCGTCAGTCTGTGAACTAAAGCGGTTGGCGGTTGTTGTGAATCCCATGAAGCGCTTTAGGCCTTGCTCTGACGCGCTATTTGGCCCCGAAGCCGTTTCACACTTTTCGGAAAACGCCTTAATATTCATAGTCACTCTTGGCAAAAGCCATCTCATGCTCAAACTCTTCAATCCGCCCGCTCGTCGGCCAGGTGCTGGTTCGCAGTGCGTGAATGAGAAAGTAGATGCTGGTCAATATCATCGAGGCAGATGCGATACCCATTGGAAGCGTCCAATAAAAGCGAGGCACCTGAATGACGAAGGATGGAAAGCGCATTTCAGGCTGGTAGAGCTTTGATATGGCAATAAGCAAGACAGTGCAGAAAATCACCACTGCCACCAGGGACACAATGTAGAACAGGCGTCGCATTTTCGGTGAGAAGCGGTCGACAAGAAAATCGACAACCACCATCTGGCGCACCTGGTAGAGATGACTGACCCCAAGGAAATAGGCATACATGATCAGGAGTTGAGCCAACTCCTGTGCCCACCACAAAGATCCGTTGAACTGTCTCGCCAGAACCTGCGCGGTCACGAGCAGGAGCGCAGCAGAAAAGGCTAAAATTGCTACAAATAGCTCAATTTTTCCATAGGCTGCCAGGATTTTGCCGTATGTTTTCATGGTTTTCCAGTCATAGGCTCTGCACAGGAAGACCTGCGCAGAGCCTTATCAATTTTCAGTATGGAAGCGTTTTGATGAAATCCATCGTCTCTTTCGGAAGCAGACCTGCTGCGGTCCATTCTGCATGTGCCGCAACCATCAGGTCCTGGAACGGTGCGAGGGGTGGCTGGATTACACTGACACCATGGTTCCTGCGGCCATCCTCGACTGCGGAATCCCTGAGATCTTCGCTGAGCTTGTTGTAGATATCACCGCCCTCACGTACAGCTGTCGAAATTGCAGTGCGCTGATCATCGGTTAAGCCTTTCCATTTCTGGTCTGAAATCATGACATACGCTGTCTGGAAATAGAGGCTCAGTATCGTGTGATATTTGGCAACTTCTACGTGCTTGTTCGTTATTGACTGGCTGAGCACGGTTTCAAGCCCGTCCACCACTCCGGTACTCAAGGCAGTGTATACATCACCCCAGGCAACAACCTGGACATTTGCACCCAGGGCCTGCAAACCGCGGATCGGCATTTCAGCCTGATACTGTCGAATCTTCAACTTGCCCAAATCTTCAGGTGTAAACACCGGGGTCTTGGTCAGAACCGCGCGATTCTCTGCACGAAAATAGTTCATACTGTCGCTATTGACGATCTTGATGCCGAACTCTTCAACTTTCGCTGCCATGTCCTGAAATTCCGTGCTGTCCAGGAAGTTGCGGAACTGTGTGCGACTGCGAAATGCGTACGGCGCGTCCAGCACGTTGAATCGTTTGTCGATGGAGCCGAAATAGTTTCCGCTTTCGATGAACCCGTCCATATCACCAGCAGCCAGCGCCTGCATTACAACTGGAATATTCTTGCCGAGCCCGCCAGCGAAGAAGGGCTGGATTTCAACTTCGCCCTTGGTTAATTCGGATGTCCGGGCAGCTATATGCTTGACCGCCTGGCCAAGCTCGGACGATTCCGTAAGAAGAACATTCACTTTCAAAACTTCCTTTGCGGAAGCAGGCGTCGCAAATGCAATCCCGGCTGCAATCGCAACCCCAATGGCTACTCGTGTCAGCTTCAGTCGTTTCATTTTGTGATTCCCTGAGTTAGTGCAGATGGCTTGAAAAATCGTTCAATTTCATTCTGCAGAGCAGGGTTGCAAAATATTGTATGACTGTCAATAATGTATACTTACGGGCGACATTTTGTTGTGGGTGAAAGGAGTGTGATCGAGGCGAGTTCTAGTGAAAATCCTTTAACCTCTTGATAAATAGATGGAAAATTTATATTCGTGTGTGAAATCTAGATGGGGAAACTATCTTTTCTTGACGGGTGTATAAAAAAATGTATACGAAACTTATGATTTACAGATTGACCCCTGACGGATGCTGGATGTGAATGAAGTGCCCGAAAAAGCCGGAGAAAGCATCGCTTTGCCGCGTTCCGAGCAGGTGTATCGTCAGTTGAAGGCTGATATCATGAACGCCCGCATTCTGCCGAGCGAGCGTATTTATGAATCCGTTATCGTAGAACAGTTTGATGCCAGCCGCACACCGGTTCGCGAGGCATTGCAGCGTTTGCATTCGGACGGTTTACTGGACCGGAACGGACGGGCGTATGTGGTGCCGGAAATTACGCTACAACTCGTCTTTGACGTGTATTCGGCTCGCGAAGCGCTTGAGTGCAAAGTGCTTGAACTGCTTCCACAGACAGGTGTCGAACTGGCTGGTATTTCGGCTCATCTTGACGTCATGCAGGACGCCCTCACCGCGCGGGACTATGAAATGTTCAGTCGTGCGGATATGGCATTTCATCTTGAGATTGCGCGTGAGTGCGGGAACAGGTTCCTTGAGGACCTACTTTCGACGGTTTGGGACAAGGTTCTTCTGATCCGCAATATCGCTTTCCGGCAACCCGCGCGTATCGAGGAATCCCTCATTGAACACCGACGTATCGTAGCTGCGATCCGACGGGGTCATGTTCCGGTCGCGGTTGAGGAAATGCGGGCTCATCTTCGGTCGGTTCCTGAAATCCTGAAGACGGAGTTAGGCAAAAAATGAAACTGGAAAGCGATATCGAGATTGGCGGTCATGTTTTCAGAAACCGCCTGGCATTCGCGTCGCATATTGCCAATTTGAACGAAGAAGCAGGCGTGCAGCCCGATATCGCACGTTGTATTCCAGGGAAACGGGCTGCTGACTACTATGCACGGCGTGCCGCTGGTGGGGCTTCGCTGATTGTAACCGAAGAAATTCCGGTTCATTCCACTGCGTTTCGCTTTCGCGCCTGCGCTGATCCGGCAGTGCCGGGGTTTGCAGAAGGTTTGCGACAAATAGCGGATCGTTGTCGCGAAGCTGGTGCTGTTACCGTGGCCCGACTGGGGCATCCGGGCGCATTTGCCGATTTCGATCACTCTTTCCTGCCGTCGGTTTCCCCGTCCGGTTTTGCGCCGCCAACCGGATTTCATTGCAGCCAGGCTGCAAGCGATGCTCAAATTGCAGATATTGTTGCCGGCTACACCCGTACGGCTGCAACTGTCATCGAAGCAGGGATGGCTGGCGTCGAAATAGACGCAGGCCCGCTTTCCCTGATCGAACAATTCTGGTCGCCGGCCCTGAACCAGCGCGATGATCAATGGGGTGGCGTTGAGGGTGGCCTTCATTTTGCTCAGTTGGTTCTGGGGGCGGTACGGACCGCGATAGGTCCGAAATCACTCATGATCGTTTACACGTCTCTGGAAAATGATCCCGGAAT
>JBDNEZ010000363.1:0-8635 GCA_041690095.1 Anderseniella sp. | reverse complement strand
GTCACGCGCCCCGCCATGACCGAAGATTTCATGGCGCTCGCCGCACTTGGTACAGGTGAAATAGCTCATGTTCTCGACAATACCGAGCACCGGCACATTCACCTTGCGGAACATGTTCAGCCCCTTGCGCGCATCGATCAGGGCAAGGTCCTGCGGGGTCGAAACAATGACGGCACCTGACAGCGGCGTTTGCTGGGCCAGGGTCAGTTGTGCATCACCGGTTCCAGGCGGCATGTCGACGACGAGAACATCAAGATCTCCCCATGCCACTTCGCGCAGCATCTGCTGCAGCGCCGACATCACCATCGGCCCGCGCCAGATCATTGGCGTGTCTTCTTCAACCAGAAAGCCCATCGACATGGCCTTGAGACCAAAGCCTTCGAGCGGTCTCAGCGTGCGTGAACCCGGAGAAGTGGGCTCGGGTCTGCCGGTGATTCCGAGCAGGCGCGGCACTGAGGGGCCATAGATGTCGGCATCCAGTATGCCCACTTTCAGACCATTTGCCTGCAGGCCCAGCGCAAGATTGACCGCAGTGGTGGACTTGCCCACCCCGCCCTTGCCGGATGCAACCGCGATGATGTGCTTGACGCCGGGCACACCGGCCATTGTCTGCGCCGCCTGGGCCTTGGGGCCCGGCTGCTGCATGGGGGGCGGTGGCGCCATACTGGCACCTGCCGGTGGCGGCGTCTGGCCAGCTGCGCGACGTGCACCCGGCTTGACCTCAGCGGTAAGCGCGGCCATGACCTTTTCCACACCATCCACCTTGCCGACCGCTTTTTCCGCAGCCTGCCGCAACGGCTCCAGTTCGCTGGCGCGTGAGGCGTCAACGGTGATGGCAAACATCACATTGTCCCCACTGACAACCACATCTGAAACCAGCCCGAGCGAAATCAGGTCACCGTCAAGATCAGGTCCGCGCACCTTGGAGAGTGCCGCCATGACTTGCTGTTTGTCTACCATCTGAAAATCCCTGAACAAGAACCGCCAGTTGTTCGGCAGTCTGTTTCTTCCTTTTGTCTGTAAAACGCTGCAAATTATTGAAAAGTCCGGGTTAATCTCTAAAGCATCACCCCTAGCGGGGGTGCTGCGCACCGCCCAGTTCAGCGGTTACGTCATTGGCGATTTTATGGACAAGTTCGCCAAGTGACAATACCCGCTGGTCGGTTACGCGCGCTGTCGGACCCGACACCGAGACCGCTGCCAGAGGTTCGCCATGTTCATCAAATATGGCAGCTGCCACACAGCGTAAACCAATGACATTTTCCTCATCATCAATCGCATAGCCGCGCTGTTGCGAGACTTCAAGATCGTGAAACAAGGCTTCGATGGACGTGTGGGTGTGTGAGGTTTCGCGCGTCAATTCACGACCGTGCAAGACCTTGCGGGTAGCCTCCGGATTCATGTGAGACAAGATGGCTTTGCCGACACCGGAACAGTGCATCCGAGCGCGCCCGCCCGGCCCGGCAATGGCGCGCATCATTTTCTGACATTCAACCTGGGCCAGGTAGACAATTTCGCCACGATCAGCGATACCGAGATTGACGGTCTCGCCTGACTGTTCCATCAGGCGACGCATATAGGGGCGTGCTATGGTGACCACATCGCGCGAGCGTACGAAAGCTGATCCGACCCGAAACGCCTGAACACCGATCAACCACACCGACCGCTCAGTATCAAACCTCACGAACCTCTCGTTCTGCAAAGTGGTGAGAAGACGATGCGCCGTTGAATTGGGCAAGCCGACTTCCTGTGCGACTTCCGACAGGGACAGGCCGGATGTATGATAGGAAAGCGCATTCAGCAGTTTCAGTGCACGGCTAAGCGACTGGACTTGACCCGATGCCCGCAGGATTTCCTTGCTCGGCACACGAAATTCTTCGCGTCGTGCTGCGTCTCTGTCCTTGTCCGACACCTGATTTTCGAGCATAGATGTTTCCAATTCAAATTAGCCTGTTCCAGAGGTGCATATGATGCCACCCCACAATGTGGTGCAGAAACCGCGTACCGGGCTGTTCTTCATTGCAGTGGAACAGGCAGAACCCAACAGTTTGTTAAAATTTCCAAGATCAGCGGGCCATTTGGCTTGACGAACCGCGTCAAAACCAGCCTCACATTGGCCATACCTTGTCACAGACCAAATTGGAACGCAATTCCATATGCTGGATGCACTTGTAAATAATGCGTATTGGTTGCTGTATGCCGGAACCATAATGGAAGGCGAAACCGCACTACTGCTGGCCTCGCTGGCCGCAAATCAGGGGTTGATCGACCTGCTATGGGTGATCGTTATCGGGTTTGCCGGCGCCACGACAGGCGATCAGATCAGCTATCAGTTATTCCGCCGGTTCGGACCGGCCATGGTGGCACGCAACGAAACCCTGCACAGACGCACGGATAAAGCACGCAGGCTGCTTGCCGGGCACCCGGTGAAATTCATCATCGTGTCGCGGTTTTTCTGGGGCCTGCGGTCAGCCTGCATGCTGGCACTGGCAGCGTCGGATGTGCCGACGCGGGTATTTGCACCGGCCAATCTGCTCGCCTGCGCCCTGTGGGCAACGATGGTGGGCTCTCTGGGCTATGTATTCAGCGGCTGGGTCAGCCACATTGTAACAACCATGGACGATCTGTCAGGCCGCGCACCCGCCATCGTGGCAGGCATCGTTGCGTTCATCGTGCTGATCGTGCTGGTGCGCAAGGCGGTGCTGAAGTTCTGGCGTTCACGCGAAACGCTGTAGATTCAATATCCATTCCATAGAAGCAAGTTACTTCAACACTATCTGCCGTGAATCGTGGAGCGGAGTTTCTCGCCAGCGTACGGGGCGAACAACTGTCCGATGTTTTGAACATGTGTTTCACTGGCACAGTAAACCGACAATTCGCCTTTTTGGGCCATTTCGGCAATCTGTATATCGCCAAAATTGGTGACATGCTTGAATTGCTCCAGCAATTTTTGCGCGCCTGACCGGCTAACCATGTAAGCAGATCTGCCCCAACCCGGAATGAATTCAACAAAAGGCAGATCGGTTGAAGCCGCCAGATTACTCCAGCCGTTTTCAAATTCAGGATGGATGTACAAATGCACCAGATCATAATCGGGCGGCAAATGATTTGTCAGTTTGCCCATATAGGTTGCAAATCCGTCTTCAATAACCACATCGTCTTCCAGAATGACGGCATGTTTCAAGTTCGAGGCAACAATCTCCTCCCAAACTCTCAAGTGAGAAATCGTGCATGCCAATTTGGGACGCGAAATTCCTGATACTACTCTCATTTTCCGCTGCTTGATAATGCCCTCTATGCCATCCTTGCTGGCATCGGTTGCGTCTACGAGTACACAATCACTCAGTTTTGGAACGATGTTCTCGTTCACATGAGCACATCTGCTGTCATCACTTTTGAGCACAATAACAAATGCGGGCACACTGCATGATGCGCGAAGCCCGAACTTACCGAGAATAGATTGCCACCAGATCTTAGGCCTTGGCGAGCAGGAACTTCCTCCAGCTTTTGAGAGTGAGGTCTGCTGCCTGGCCGCGTCTCCGTTCGATGCTGTATATGCAAGCCAGATGTCTTCCAATTCGCCGCGTCGCCGGTTGAAATCCCAGAATTTGGCTTGCTCGAATCCGGCCTGTCGCATTTCTTCCGGATAAGGCTTTGAGACAATATCGCCGACCTCGTCCAACGCATGAAAGACAAACCCTGCCTTTCCAATAAAGTCATAATCTTCGTCCCGTGCATACTGCTTCAACACACCGATTCCCGATGCCCACGCTTCCGGCACGGAAACGGGCATGCCTCCCTCAGCACTGTTGCCGGTGTAAATGTACCAATCGTACGACCGATAAACGGCCGGCATTTCGTGATTTTCAACGCACGGTTGTATGGTAATCGGTGTACCCATGCTTTCATTGTATTGCCGGAGCTCGTCGAGCTGGCTGCCCAAGGCGTAAAGATCTATCGACACACTCGATATATCCGGTGTCGCATCGATGAGGCCATTAAAGTTCTTTTTTGGCCATGCTGATCCAAGAGCCATCATTGTGTTTGTCGGTGTCCTCGCAGTGGTATTCAAAAACCTTTCAAAATTGAACACTGGTCCGGAGTCAATGAGTTTTTCGGGGTGGAAACCCGCTCGCTCAAGACGAGCCCTCCCGTAGGGAAACACCAAAATGCCGAGGCACCTGCTTTCATTCGCCCGCTCGGCCCAGACTTCGAACTTGCAGACAAATCTTTCAGCTGCGATGTCGTAGGCATGCGAGCGCAGTGTGTAGGGAATATTGTGTTTTCTCGAAATATCGTCAACACGTTCAAACTGCTCCAAAAAATGTCCATGTAGAATATCAGGCTTGAAGGCCTGGATCATGTCGTCAAGATGCGCCTCATCGCGCACGAGTTCAAATTGATGCCGGGTGGGGCAAGCCTGTGCAACTTCAATGTTGAATACCGCTATCTTGATATCATGGTCGGGCACCAGGACATCAAGCTCAGTCGCTACATAGCTTTCCATCACGACAGGAAAACGATCAAGAATGTAAAGGATTTTGACCATACTGTACCTGTGGGTTCCGCCATTGTTTAGTCGAACCCGCAAACCTTGCGGGACTGTATCCGGGATAGTAATGCATTCCTGCCTCCAGAAGACGTCCTTGCGGAAAACAATTGCCATTTACAGTAGCGTGAGGCAACAACTGTGTGGCAAATGATGCTTGTAGTGGCGCCAGCGTGTGGCGCTGGTTGTTTTGATCGGCATCTAATCCCGCAGTAACCTGCCGCACCGAACACCTGCAGGAGCGGAATATCCGTCTGCGTCAAAAAACCGCCGCTTGCAGAAATTTTGCTATTGAACATGACACCAAACAGCCCTACATGGCCTGCACACAAGCCGGCAACATGGAGACACCGGCTTGTCATTCTCCGCTAGCGCGCGGGGAGCCATTGCTGCGGTTGACGCGGTGACAGGTCTCGGGGCAACCCGGGGTTGGCAAGCTGGGGTGGCGACCATGCGCCGGCTTTTTTGTGTCTGCAGGTCGGTTTCACCGATCTGCAGACAATCTACATCTACTGGCTGGGAAGGGACCCAAAATGATCGAAACCAACGCCCTGTTCCAACTGGGGATGGACCTGGAAACTCCAGGCACCGCCCATGAAGACACACAGGCAGCTGCAACAAACAATGTGGTAGCGTTTAACCGGGAGGATGAACCGGCCGACCATTTCATCATCAGGAACGGTGTGTCGTGTGCGGGAACGCATCTGATCATAGATCTTGTGGACGCCGAAGGTCTGGCAGACATGGATTTGATCGATACTGCCATGCGTGAATGCGTGACAGAGGCAGGCGCAACCCTGCTGCACATCCATCTGCACCCGTTCTCGCCGGAAGGCATATCGGGCGTGTCAGGCGTCGCGGTTCTGGCAGAAAGTCACATCTCCATCCATACATGGCCGGAGCGCGGATACGCTGCTCTGGATGTGTTCATGTGCGGTGATTCGCAGCCGGAAAAATGCGTTGAGGTACTGAAAAAACATTTCCGGCCCGGCGAAGTGAAGGTCTCCACATTGCTGCGAGGATCGGATCTGTGAGCCTGAAACATGAAGATGACGGTAGCGTGTGGATGCATGAAAGCCTGCATACCGGTTTCAGCACGACTTACCGTCTGGAACAGACGCTGTTTGACAGCAAAACTCCGCATCAGCGGCTGGTGGTTGGTCGCACGGAAGCTTTCGGCAATGTTGTGTGGCTGGACGGCGTAACACAAGTCACCGAGCGGGACGAATTCTGCTACCACGAAATGCTGGCGCATGTACCCATTCTGGCCCATGGACGAGTCAAAAGCGTACTGGTCATTGGTGGGGGAGATGGCGGCATGGCCGAGGAGGTGCTCAAGCACAGATCGGTTGAGCGGCTGGTGATGGTCGAGATTGATGCAGGCGTTATCGAGTTTGCCCGTGAGCACCTGTCGTCCATCAACAAGGGCTGTTTTGACGATCACCGGTTGGAAGTGGTGATCGCCGACGGCAAGGATTTCGCTGCCACGTCAAACGACCGGTTCGATGTCATTATCGTGGACTCGACCGACCCTGTTGGGCCAGGCGAGGTCCTGTTCACCCGCTCGTTTTATACAGACTGCAAACGCATGCTGAATGACGGCGGCGTGCTGGTGACGCAAAACGGCGTGCCGTGGTTCCAGCCTGACGAATTACACAATACGGTGTTCAATTTTGCCGGACTGTTCGCTGATGCCGGTTGTTATCTCACGGTAGTACCGACCTATGCCGGCGGGTTCATGGCGCTCGGCTGGGGCACGGACGACAAAAGCCTTCGCACTCAAGACGAAGCAACCCTGCAGACCCGTTTCAAGGTGGCCGATCTAGGCTGCCGATACTACAATCCGGCTATTCACAAGGCAGCCTTTGCGTTGCCTGGCTTCATTGGCGACATTGTGCACAAGGCCGCTCAACAAGCTGAATATGCGGGATAATACCAGATCTCAGTAACAGCGACCCATTTCACCGGAGCGATTTTTTCCGCCGGCAAGGCGCGTGTCGCGCCGTGGTACATGTACCACAAGCGGCGCGCAACGTAGCCGGCGGGAAAAGCGCCCGGCCCTTCGGGTGGATCATAGCGGCTCATCGGGAGCGTTGCATTGCTTGCCCGAGTGAACCGCTATGATCCCATGAAATGAGTTGCTGTTACCGAGATCGGGTATTAAGCCCAGTCATGATCACGCGCGATGACCGCGAAGCGATCCGACAATTCAACCAGGGCGACATCATTGAGTGTCTCTGCTTCAATGCACCCTCCGCGTCCATCGGGCAGATCACGTGTCGCACAGGCGGCGGCATCAATCGTGACCCGGAAGCCATGATCAAGCGCGGCCCTTGCGGTAGAACTCACACACATATGTGTCATGAAGCCCACAATGATCAGGTCTTTGCGCCCGGTTGTTGCGATCAAGTCCTTCAGATCAGTGCCGGTAAAGGCGTTGGGCAGGGCTTTTTCAATCACCGCCTCGTCACCAAACGGTGTCAGTTGATCAACGATCTGACCGCGCTTCGCATCACGGTCAAACAGACTTCCTGCCCGGCCCTTGTGGGCAACGTGAACAACAGGACAATCAACCTCACGAGCCTTGGAGAGCAGCGTTTGTGCCCGGGTGATCGCAGCCCTGGCAGCAGGAAGCGCAACGGGGCCGTCCAGGTACTCGTTTTGCATATCGATGATAATCAGACAGGCATCACCAAGTTGTGGCGGTTGCAGATCGGCACCTGCCAGTTGAAGAAGTGTTTTGGGGTCAGACATGGCAATTCCTGTTCAGAAGATGGAGGGCACTACAGTCTGTTCTAGATCAAATTTATCCGTCATGCATGCAGGAATGATGCGGCCATAGGCTGCATTTTTGCAGCTTGTGTCTTGCTGTGATAGAACCCGCCATGAACTGGGATGACCTCAAAATAATCTCCGCAGTACGCAATAATACCAGATCTCAGTAACAGCGGCCCATTTCACCGGAGCGATTTTTTCCACCGGCAAGGCGCGTGTCGCGCCGTGGTTCATGTACCACAAGCGGCGCGCAACGTAGCGGGCGCGAAAAATCGGTCAAATGGGTCAATAGTCAGTTCCTTTGGTATTAATGGCAGCATTTCTGGAAGGCCGCCTGTCAACTTCACACCTACTGGATTTTTCTGTCAGCAGGCATCTGTGTTCTCAGCGACCGGATTTATTTTTTCAGCCCCGGCGTCAAGAATCTACCTGTCTCCCAATTGACGCTGATCAGTTTCGATGTAACACTTCTGTGGAATTGTACAGTTGTGTTGAGAGCGTACCGCGATGAGATCTGCCGAATTGAAACGCCTGCTCAAGAAGCATGGATGCAAGTTTGAAAACTATAATGGCAGCAGTGGCCATCAGACGGTTCGGCGCGGTCAGTTCAAGTCAACATTCCCCGGTCACGGCGGTAGTGCAGAGTTGGGCAATGCACTGGGGCACAAAATTCTGACGGACCTGAGGATCAGGTAATGTCGCGCTTTTACGAAGTGATTGTTGAACCCGACATGGCTGCAGACGGCAGCATGAACTGGTTGGTGACTGCACCTGCGTTTCCTGAAGTCACGACATTTGGCACCAATCAGGCCAGCGCTTGCCAGAACGGGCTTGGCGCCATCGAGGAAGCCATGGCGGCCAGAATGGCCGATGGCGAAGACATCCCGATTCCCATGACCGGCACGCACGGCAAGGGCCGCTATGTGCATGTGCCCGGGCTCACTTATCTGAAAGTGGCACTCTACAAGTTGTGCCGCCACCAGAAGGTCTCCCGGGCCGAACTGGGCAGACGGCTGACCTGGCACCGCGAACAGGTAGACCGTCTGTTCCGACTTGATCACAAGTCACATCTTGAGCAGATGGAAGCCGCCTATATGGCCATCGGGGTGCCGCTGGCGTTTTCTATCAAGGTTCCCAATGCTGCATGAGTGCAATGTGGTGAAGTCTGGCCGCCATAGGGTCTGGTCATCACAAAACCGGCAAAAATAACAAACAACACCTACAAGTCAGGATTGCTCGCCCTATACCAGATCTCAGCAACAGCGACCCATTTCACCGGAGCGATTTTTTCCGCCGGCAAGGCGCGTGTCG
>JBDNEZ010000362.1:0-2692 GCA_041690095.1 Anderseniella sp. | reverse complement strand
GCCCTCGGGACACGCCCGAGGGTGACAAAAGCGGGGGGTGGATTGCCTGTTTCAGTGACGTTTATGTAGATGCGGAGACTGCCACCACGATACCGGTTATCGTGGCGTGATGACCTGAGCACCAGCAAACTCCACGTTGTCATTCTCGGGCTTGTCCCGGAACTACAGTTTGCGCTGTGGACCCTCGGGACAAGCCCGAGGGTGACAAAAGCGGGGGGTGGATTGCCTGTTTCAGTGACGTTTATGTAGATGCGGAGACTGCCACCACGATACCGGCCATCCTGGCGTGATGACCGGAGCACCAGCAAACTCCACGTTGTCATTCTCGGGCTTGTCCCGGGAATCCAGACTTTCTTTCTGGGCCGTCGGGAGACAATCCCGGTACGACGCGGGCATTGCAATTTCATTACACTTCAATGGATTAACCCAGGATTGGGCAACAAATGAAGTTCGTTGCCAGGTGCCGGCATTGACCTGGTTACACAAATAACCGCAAACATGTGCGCATTGGCGTTATGGTGAGGAGCTTTGCATTCATTCACCTGTGCTGCCGTCCGGTCATGCCGGAAACGGCCGCCATCCAATAAATGCCATTGCGTGCGGTGTGTGGTCTGCTACACAATCTGGGTCATGAAACGTGTACATCAAATGACTATCGCAATTGCCTTGTGCGGGCTGGTTGCCGGTTGTGAGACTTCCGGATTGTCACTGTTCGGCAACGACGAGTCGCCGGCGAGTGTCGCCGGCCCCGGCAACAACGGCGACTTTTCAGGTAACCTGTCGCCGGACAATGCCGGACTGCCGTCAGGCAACGCCGGACTGCCCGCAGACAATATCGCACTGCCTGCAAACATCGGCAGATACCAGCCTGCGCAACGCTATTATGAATTGACGCTCGAGGGGTTTCCGCGCGGCACCGCGTGTGAAGTCGAGGATGCGCATGGCCGGGTGTCGAAACGAGGCGGCGGCAACCGCCTCCTGGTCAGAATTACCGGATATCCGAGCGTAGGTACCGTGATCTGTTCAACCGAAAATGTGCCGCGGTTCGTCATTGATACAAACCAGTGGGCCTTCACCCAGCCCAGGCGTCCCGGGCTGAAGGAAGGCGACGTCGAAAAGGTATATCTGGTGGTCCAGTACAGCCTGAGCAATGCCAAATTGCGGCCAGTTGCAAGCATGACCATGCACACCAGCGCCGGGACGTTTCAGGACCGGTTTACGCTCGAAAGTCTGAACTGACCCCGGGCCGAACCGGGACAACACACACAGTATGATTAGCCTCAAGGCGGGGCGTGGTTCTTTACCGGAACCGCGCCCCGTTTGCATTTCAACCACAAGGAAGACTTTGAAAAATGGCGAAGAAATCTGTCTCGAATCCGGCCCGCCCCGATGCCACTGCCGTTGTCAAAACATGTCCCAATGGCCACGCCGTGTTTCAACTGGCCAGTCATGTGGAAAGCAGGTTCATGGTGCAGATCCCCGAAGCCGATCAACTGGACGATATCTGCAAGCCGTCTTACTGGGCGCATCACGCGGCGCGGGTGACGCCGAAATCACTGCTCACCTGTATCGATCAGCGCCTGCGCTGGGAAGCCGATCTCAGGGTGCTGGAGGCAGGTCGCAATTACCTGCGCGTCGCGGTGGTGCGTCACGTGGAATACGATGTGAAGGCGCTGGGGCAGCCGGATCTTGAACGCCTGCGCACCCTGCACACCATTGTCTCCAATGGCCAGAACGGCTGGCGGGTAGTCGATCCCGATGGCACCGTGCTGTTTGCCGGCCTGCCTGCCAGTGGTGATGCGGAGGCAGCTCTCGATGGCCACCTCGCCAGCATGAACCGCCTGGTAGCGGAGTAAGTCCGATGGGCACCTCCAAGCTTGAGATTTACCAGCGTGCAATCCTGCACTGCAAGCAGACGCCCGTCACGTCTCTGGTCGAGGCCAATGAGGCAAGGCGGCTGTGCGACGTGCACTATGCCCCGATGCTTCAGTGCATCATGGAAGGCGGCTTCTGGACCCACGCCATGCGCACCACCGAAATCACCGTCAATGCCGGCGTTACGCCTGCCTTCGGCTATGCCTATGCCTTCGATATTCCCAGTGACTTCGTGCGCAAGTATGTGGTTTCAAACTCGCAGACCATGAACCCGCCTCTGGATCACCAGACCGGCGGCACAGCCTACCTGATCGAGGGCGGCTACCTGTGGGCTGACTCAACACCGATATATCTGCGCTACACCTCAAACGATTCCAGCTATGGGCTGGATCTGACCAGGTGGCCTGAACGGCTCACTGAAGCCGCCTGCGTTGAACTGGCCTACCGGATTGCGCCGAAGCTGACCGGATCCAGCGAACTCAAGTCCGAACTGTTCAATCTGAAGGCAGACACGCTGGGCAAGGCCAATACGTTTGAAGCCCTGCAACAGCCGGCACAGGTCTCAAGGGCTGGGCGTTGGGTCACCGGCCGGTTCTCGGGCAGGCGCACCGGCACCGATTACAGGCGGGCATGATGCGCGAAAAATCCTATCTGTTTTCGATGAACGGTGGCGAGGTTTCCCCGCTGGCGCTTGGCCGGATTGATCTGTCCAGGATGCGCATATCTGCTGAAGTGATGAAGAACTGCTTTCCGCGCGTCATTGGCCCGATGGCGGCGCGTCCCGGGCTGGCATACCTTGGCTCGACAGATGGCGATG
>JBDNEZ010000361.1:0-4742 GCA_041690095.1 Anderseniella sp. | reverse complement strand
GGGCGACAAGCGCGAACAGGCCGCAGACGTCAATGATGCGGTGGCCGGCATTCTTGCCGACGTCAAACAGCGCGGCGATGCCGCTGTAGCTGACTATACCAGACGCTTTGACGGTTTTGATCTGCCGGCAACAGGGGCGCAGATATCCGCAGACCAGATCGCTCTGGAGGCTGATAAATGCCCGGCTGACATTCTGGCCGCGCTGAACGCGGCGGCAGCGCGTATCGCGGCCTATCACGAGCGGCAATTGCCGGACAATGAACGTTATACGGACGACAAGGGTGTCGAGCTTGGCCACCGCTGGACGGCTGTGCAGGCAGCCGGGCTCTATGTGCCGGGCGGGCTGGCCGCCTATCCCTCCTCGGTGCTGATGAATGTCATACCGGCGCGCGTGGCCGGCGTTGACCGCCTGGTCATGGTGGTGCCGACGCCAAACGGCGTGATCAATGCGCAAGTTGTTGCAGCCGCGCGTATAGCCGGGGTCAGCGAGATCCACACCATCGGCGGCGCACAGGCGATTGCGGCACTTGCCTACGGCACCGACACGATCCAGGCGGTGGCCAAGATCGTCGGTCCGGGCAATTCCTTTGTGGCGGCAGCCAAAAAGCAGGTGTTCGGCACGGTCGGCATCGACATGATTGCGGGACCATCGGAAGTTCTGGTGATGGCCGACGCCAGCGCCAATGCGGCCTGGATTGCCGCGGACCTGCTGGCCCAGGCCGAACATGACCCGTCTGCGCAATCCATCCTGGTGTGCTCCAGCGAGCAATTGGCGCGCGAGGTGTGCGATGCGGTTGAGGCACAACTGCAGACCTTGCCGAAGGCCGAGATTGCCGGGGCAAGCTGGCGTGAATTCGGCTGCATCATCGTGGTTGATAATCTGCTGGATGCAGTGCCGCTGGTCGACCGGCTGGCACCGGAACACCTTGAGATCGTGTGCGAAAACGAAGACGAGATTGCAGCGGCGGTACACAATGCAGGCGCCATATTCCTCGGCGCATTTACGCCTGAAGCGGTTGGCGATTATGTCGGCGGACCCAATCATGTGTTGCCGACAGCGCGCAGCGCCAGGTATTCATCGGGGCTCAATGTGCTGGATTTCATGAAACGCACATCGATCCTGAAATGCAGTGCCGATGCCTTGCGCGCGATTGGCCCGGACGCCATTACCATCGGGCGCGCGGAGGGCCTGGAAGCGCATGCGCGCTCGGTGGCCATGCGGTTGAACTTGCCCTGACCCATGCACTTGTGCGAAGCGAATAAGTCACTTAAATCGCGAAACATCGACAGGCAATACCAAAGGAACTGACTATTGACTCATTTGATGGCGACAAATCCGTTCACTCTGGCAGGCGCGGTGCGCAGCGCGATGCGGTGCATCGGGCAAGCGCCGCAACGCACCAGATGGACGAATTTGGCCCACGAGATCAGGATGATCGCCATCAAAGTGGTAGAGCAACTTTATGGGTTCTACGAACCCATGTTGCTCTACAGGCCGATTTTTCGCGCCCGCTGGACGTCGTTATGCTCCACTTGTGGTCAACCAGACCACGGCGCGAAGCATGCCTAGCCAGCAAACGCGAAAAACCGGTCAAATGGGTCAATCGTTAGTTGCTTTGGTATAATCCTTTGGAAGCCCGGGACATGGACACCGACAACAACAAACTGGTCGCCGTCAACCTGGACAATACGCTGTCCAGGACCTTCTCCGCTGATGTGGATCATGAGCGCAAGGTGGCGATTTACGACCTGCTGGAGAGCAACAGCTTCCAGGTCATGGGCAAGGCCAGCGGTCCGTATTCCCTCAATCTGTCGATCGACGGCACCAAGCTGGTGTTCAATGTGTGCAATGAGGCCGCCGAGACGTTAAGCGTGATCGCGCTGGCGCTGTCGCCGCTGCGGCGCATCGTTAAGGACTATTTCGGCATCTGCGAAAGCTATTACCAGGCGATCCGCACGGCAACGCCGAGCCAGATCGAAACCATCGACATGGCAAGGCGCGGCCTGCACAACGAGGGCAGCCAGGTTCTGATGGACCGGCTGGACGGCAAGATCACGGTGGACTTTGATACCGCCCGGCGTCTGTTTACGCTGGTGTGCGTGCTGCATTGGCGTGGCTGAACATGCAGGCATCAACACTATGAGTACAGACCTGCCGGGGGCTGTGCTGTTTGCCTGTTCGCACAATGCCATCCGCTCGCCCATGGCCGAGGCCATCATGAAGCACTATTACGGCCACCGGGTGTTTGTGGACAGCTGCGGCGTGCGCCCAAGCGGGCGCGACGAGTTCATCATCGAGGTGCTCGACGAAATCGGCGTCGATGTGTCGAAACATAAAGCCAAGTCATTCGATGACCTGGTTGATTCGAGTTTTGACCTGGTGATCTCGCTGTCGCCTGAAGCCCATCACAAGGCCATGGAACTGACCCGCACCATGGCGATCGAGGTGGTGTACTGGCCGACCATGGATCCTTCCGCCGCGGCGGGCAGCCGCGAACAGATACTGGATGGCTATCGCGCCTGCAGGGACCATCTGATCAGGCGCATGCGCGAGCGGTTCGGTGATACCGGCCTGCCAAAAGTGAGATGAAACGCGCGCGTGCTTTGCACGAGTCTGGACAAATACCCGGTAACTGTAGCACATACCGCTTAAGTCACCGGAGCAAGTTTGGGGTCTCTCGACCCAGGCAGCTTGCTCTGACATATTTGAAACGATCAGGTTTCAGCAGGCTTTCAAAAGGCTCACGAGATGTCGATTAAGGATGCAAAGCTGGTACTGGCCAGCGCCTCGCCGCGCAGGCTGGCACTGATTGAGCAGGTGGGCATATACCCGGACCTGCTCAACCCGGTGGATATTGATGAAACCCAGCACAAGCGCGAATCGCCGCGAGCGCTGTCGCTGCGGCTGGCGCGCGAAAAAGTGCAGGCCGCGCGCGATGCGCCGCTGGTGCGCAATCTCGGTGACAATGTCTTCGTGCTGGCTGCCGATACGGTGGTCAGCGTTGGCCGCCGGGTGATTGCCAAGCCGCAATCAACCGACGAGGCGCGCGATGCGTTGCGGCTGTTGTCGGGGCGTTCGCACCGGGTGTTCACCACCATTGCCGTGGTGTCTCCCGACGGGCGCGAGCGCACCAGGGTGGTCGACACCAAGGTGCGCTTCAAGCGGCTGATGCGGTCCGACATGGATGCCTATCTGATGAGTGACGAGTGGCGCGGCAAGGCCGGCGGCTATGCCATCCAGGGCAAGGCATCGGCATTCGTGCGCTGGATGAGCGGGTCATACAGCTGTGTTGTCGGCCTGCCGCTGCACGAAACCACGCAATTGCTGCAGGCAGGCGGCTATCCGATTTACGCAAAATGGGTGACGGAGACCTGATATGAGCGACGTAAAAGGTCCAGGCGACAGGAAACCTGAACCACCGACAAGGCTGCGCACGAGGCGTCCGTGTCCGCTGTGCCAGCAGCCGTCAAAGCAGAAATATCATCCGTTTTGTTCAGCCAGGTGTGCCGACATAGACCTGCACCGCTGGCTGGGCGGGCGATATGCCATTCCGGCAGCTGATCCGCCCGATTTTGATGACGCGAGCGAGGCCGTGCCCGGCCAGCGCGACGACGAAGGCGAAGACACGTGATGAGCGGTCAGGGCAGCCAATCGTCACCGCATAAAAAAACCGTCACAATCCAGGGTCGTGGATGCCGGTTGACGCTGGACACGTGCCGGGTGATCACCTATAAACCGCTGCGGTCGCCAACGCTTCGTCGCGCGACCCGCGTATGCCCAGGTAGCTCAGTTGGTAGAGCAGCGGATTGAAAATCCGCGTGTCGGTGGTTCGATTCCGCCCCTGGGCACCATTTGTTACCATTATATTTCAACTTGCTAGATGAATGCCGTCTACCTCGGCAGCTATTTATTTATTTCTATGGTACCGTAATGGTACCAAATACCTGCGAATTTTATTTTCAAGGTGCATTTTCGTAAACTAGATGGCCATCTACAGCTACCACTTTAAATCCCGCCGTTACCTGCTAGCCTGACCTGCAGACAATAAAGAATCAGGCAGCAGCATGGATAAACAATCTCAAAGCGAGCGGGACATTTGGACAAAGTTCACTACCCCATATCAAATTGAGCATTTCACCGTCATGGTCGTTCGATGAACGCTGTTGAGATAGAAGAAGCTATATCCCAATTGGCGGAACAACCGTTCGACGCCGAAGAGTTTCCCTATGCTTTTTTAGAAGCTTTCGGAAACAAGGAAACGGCCATCAAGCGGTTGCGCAGCGGATCATCCAATAAGTCCGACTTGGGCGGCGTGCTTCAGACCAACAATATTCACATTGCCGTATGCCCACAGCGCGAAATCACGAAGACCCTTGTCTTGCTTAAAGCCAGCCCCGCGACCACGAAAGCTAAGGCAAAGTTCGTGCTGGCCACTGATGGGATTGATCTTGAATCACAGCCTTTGTACAGGATAAGACGGCCATTGAACGCGGGCTGTTTGATGAGGAACTTGTGCCGCAGGAACTGACGCAGGTGCGGATGGGCAAGATCATAAAGGGCAAGTTCCCCGAGCTTGATGACCAGGATCAGGAGGCCGTTCGCCAACACGCCGTTGCGGCCCTCAATCTGACCCAGCAAGCCAAGCAGCTTATCGTGGAAGATTCAGAAACCGATAAAGCGGGTAACACCGCCCTGATCGATGGCGTGAGGCGGTTCGCCAGCAGGACTTACTGACTGATGC
>JBDNEZ010000360.1:0-7746 GCA_041690095.1 Anderseniella sp. | reverse complement strand
TGACCTGCCTGAGCAAATCGATGCGCTGACATTTCCCCATGGCGACTATATCCGCGACAAGAAGCTCAAGAAATCAGGCTACGAAAAACGCCTCAAGGCGTTGCAGATTGAACTGGTGAAACTGCAGCGCTGGGTCCGCGAAAATGACGAACGCATCGTAATGGTGTTCGAGAGTCGCGATGCTGCCGGCAAGGGCGGCACCATCCAGCGGTTTCTGATGAACCTGAACCCGCGTGCCGCGCATGTCGTGGCGCTGGCCAAGCCCTCGGATGTTGAGCGTGGACAATGGTATTTCCAGCGCTATATCGACCATCTGCCGACAACCGGTGAAATGGTGTTCTACGACCGCTCCTGGTACAATCGCGCCGGCGTGGAGCGGGTCTTCGAGTTCTGCACGGAAGATCAGGTGCAGGACTTTTTCATGGAAGCCCCGGTGTTTGAAGGCATGCTGGAGCGCGAGGGTATCCACCTGTTCAAGTTCTGGCTGACAGTCGAACGTGCAGAACAGCTGAAACGGTTCTACGAACGCAAGACCAATCCCTTGAAACAGTGGAAGCTGTCGCCGATCGACAGCAAGTCAGTCGGTAAATGGGATGCCTATACCAAGGCGATTGCGGACATATTCCGCAACACCCACACCGAGCAGGCACCGTGGACGGTGCTGGATGCCAATGATCAAAAACGGGCCCGGCTCAATGCCATCCGGATTGTACTGAACGCGTTCGATTACGATGACAAGGATACCGACAACATCGGTGATGTTGACGATGACCTGGTGTGGACAGGGCAGGGCTATCTGGACTTCAAGGGCTGGTAGTCGCGCGCCAATGCCGGGATATTCTGCAATCTACCCTGGTTTGCCCGATGGAATTGTAGTGCCGGTCGATGCTGATCTCCTGACATCACTTTAGAAATGCCAGCGCCTCTTTAGTGAGGCGCTGGCGATGGCAGTTACTTGTTGAAGTGTGTGTTACACAATTCCTCCGCTGAGGCGTATTGACCGCCTGTCACCAGCGGATCGGTTGTATAGTCGAACACCTTCTTTGTATCAGCGTTCTTGCTTGCCTGCGACTCAGCCGCCTTGCGTGGCAGCCATTTCGTTTCAGTGACGTCTGCGTCGTTGAAGCTACCGGGCGTACCTGTGGTCACAAGGCACGTCCTATCCTGTCCTGGTGCGTCTTTATTTGCATTGTTCTGAGCCGAAACGGACGCGGGCAATGCAGTAACGGCAAGCACTGCCGCCAACATGGTCGAAGCAATAATTTTTCTCATAGCGTTCTCCTTTGTTACAGTGGCCCATCAACGCGGTATCAATGCGCAACGTTCCTTTCATGAAGGGCTTGTAATGCTTGCGGCAGAAACGGTGTGGATCTGTGGCAGAATGTTGAAGCCGGGAAACCAGCAACCGAGCTCAAATTTATTGAGCCAGGGCTGCAGCAGATTGGGGTTACCTGCAGCCCGGTGCATGTGTCTGACGGGAATTAGAATTGAACGGGTAATTGCGAAAGTCTCAGTTAGAAATATTCATGGTGCCAAAGGCGAGCGAATTTGCCATCTTGCTCAAATCTGCCCGGTGCCGCTTGAAATGTGGGGTAGTCGCGAAGGTGACCAGAATAAGATTCGATATATCATATAGTTGATTAAAAAAAGGCCCGGACGCAAGGTCCGGGCCTGCTATTCGCGATTGTGGTATCTGCCGATCAGCTTTTCAGGTTGGCTTTTTCAACTTCCTGTGCGGTGCTGCGGTCTGCCATGAAGCGTTCGAATTCTTCACGGTCGCGAGCCTCGCGCAATTTCGTCACGAAGCCGTTGAACTCGGCCTGTTCTTCTTCCAGACGGCGCAGGGTATCTGCCCGGTAAGCGTCGAATGCGGTGCTGCCGGTCGTGCTGGATGATGCGCCGGCGGGCTTGAAGGCTGCCTTGGCGTGTGCGATGCCGTCGCGGGCAAGATCGTCAATACTGCCGCCCCACATGATGTAGGCAATAACGGCAAGGCCAATCGGCCACCAGGTTACAAAGCCAAGCACCGCAGCGGCAACTGCAAGCGGGGTCCAGCGGCCTTTGTTACGGGTAAGCGTAGTCATGTGTAAATCCCTCCGGTTTTTCGATAACTGATGATCCGGATGTGGTAACTTGAGCCTCAATGTTCAAGATGGATGATGCAAAATGATGATTTCTCCACAGTTGAAAGCGCCGGATTTCAGCGATATTGTCGAGGCGTCTCAACGGCTTAAAGGACGCGCTGTGCGCACGGCGCTGGTGCGGTCCGATGTTCTCGATGAAATAACCGGCGGGCGAATCTTTTTGAAGCCTGAATGCCTGCAACGCACCGGTTCCTTCAAATTTCGAGGTGCCTGGAATTTTATCTCGAGGCTCAATGCGCGCGATAATAGTGGTGGCGTCGTGGCTTATTCGTCCGGCAACCATGCGCAGGGCGTTGCCGCCGCGGCCCGCATGATGGGCATACCGGCGCTGATCGTCATGCCGGAGGATGCTCCCACAATCAAGAAACGCAATACAATCGCGCTCGGGGCAGAAATAGTGACCTATGACCGATTTGGCGAGAACCGCGAGGAAATCGGTGATGCCATTGCCGCTGAGCGCAGCGCCCAACTGGTGCCGCCCTATGACCACCCGTGGATTATTGCCGGGCAGGGAACCGCCGGGCTGGAGCTGGTCGAGGATCTCAATGAACGCGGTTAGACACTGGATGCGATGCTGGTGTGTACCGGTGGCGGCGGCTTGACGGCAGGCGTGGCGCTGGCGGTTCAGGCTATGGCTCCGGATGCAAAAATCTATGCCTGCGAACCGGAAGGGTATGATGATTACGGTCGGTCGCTGGCGGCAGGCGAGCGGGTCTGCAATCTGCCGGGCGCCATGTCCATCTGTGACGCCATTGTCACGCCGACACCTGGCGAGTTAACATTTTCGGTCAACCAGCCACGGCTGGCGGGCGGACTGGCGGTGTCGGAAGATGAAGTCCGCGCAGCGGTGCGGTTTGCATTTGAAACCCTGAAGCTGGTTGTCGAGCCGGGTGGTGCCGTGGCGCTTGCCGCTGTTCTGGCCGGCAAGATTGACTGCACGGACAAGACTGTCGCGGCCACGTTGTCCGGTGGCAATGCGGACTCCGGACTGATGCTGGATATCCTTGGGAGCGCTTGAGGTTCAGGCAGCTGCCGGGCCATCATCAGATGGCTCCGTGGCATTGTCGATCAATGGAATGTCGCCAGGCTGATCTGCCGGGCGGCGGATGACGACAATGCGTTTTTTCGAGTTGTCTGTGGCGTCGGCTGCGTGATTGGCAACAGAAGTCTCTTTTGCTGTTGGTTGATCCGGGACACGGCGTGGTGCGTCCTGTGCATCTGCGCCCGGTTGCTGTGACCGGGATGGCGCAGGTCTATCTTGAGTAAAAATGTCATCATCAGACCTGACAAATCCCGGCAGGTCGGCGCCAGCGGTAGCCCGGGTCGACTTGACCACAACAGGTCTGGCCGGGTGTGGTGGCTTGTTGGCGGCTTCGCCGATGAGTTTGTGGGAGTTGCGTAACCGGCGCACCAATTGCGTTGTCCGGTCAATTTTATCGGATATCTCATGGTGGTCTGAGGAGGCGTCACTGCCAACTGCTTTTTGACTGCCTGATCCGGCCGACTGGTCAATAGCGGGCCCCTGATTTGCCTGTGTTGAAACCGGTGCATCCAGTGAAATAGACAGGATCTGGTCTTCAAGCCGCCTGATTGCATTGAGCAGGGTTGCCGTATCGGTCGCCTTGTGGCGGCGTGCAAATTCTGTCAGAAACCAGCGTCCACGACTGGTCTCCATAACGGCCTGTTCGATTTCCTCGTAAGTGAGGCCATCGATGCCCTCCAAAGCCGAATTGTCAGACATAATGCCCTGTTTCCCCCGTCCCCATGCATAAAAGCAATTTCAAGCATTATTAACGAGTTTGGTTACTGAAACGTTTCTGTGTGAGATGATTTCCGAGAGGCCCTGGTGAGGTGAAATGATCAACCCTATGGCTGTTCGCGCGGGCGCGGTATATGGCTCCTTGCTGCTCATGATAGGCGTGATGTTGCCATTCCTGCCTGTGTGGTTGACGGCACGCGGGTTCACAATTGGCGAAATTGCGTTTGCGCTTGGCTGTCAGTCGGTGGTGCGTGTGGTCGCCACACCGGTACTGTCGTTTCTGGCAGACCGCTACCGCGCCAGGCGCAGGTTCATCATCGTGCTGGCCATGCTGTCTGCGGGCTTCATGCTGACTGCCGGGCTGGTCGACGCCAAGCCGGCCATTGTGGCACTGATCGTTGTGTCGGCGGCGGCATGGTCGCCGATACTGCCGATGCTGGATGCTGTTGTCGTCGGGCACTCGGATGCAGGCCATTACGACTATGGCCGGGTGCGTATTGCCGGCTCGGTGTCCTTCATTGCCGGCTCGCTCGGGGCAGGGGCGCTGTTGTCGGTGATCGATAAAACCAGCCTGATCTGGATTCTGGTTGCGACCCATGGATTGCTGGCGCTGAGTGGATTTGCCTTGCCGAAACTGGGTGCGGCAAAGGATATGGCTGCCCGTCCGGTAACTCTTGCGGCTGCCCGCAAAGTGCTGCTGACAGGCAGCTTCGGCCTGTTGATCGTCGTGGCGGGCCTGACACAGGCAAGCCATGCGGTATATTACGGGTTCGGCTCGTTGCATTGGGAAAGCCTGGGGTATGCCGGTGTAAGCATCGGGGCGCTGTGGTCCATCGGCGTCGTCGCAGAGATCGTCCTGTTCATGTATGCGCGCGGTTGCGTCGAGAGGATGGGGCCAGTTGTGCTGCTCATGGCAGGTGCGGGGGCCGGAATTTTCCGGTGGACAGCCATGGCCGTTGACCCGTCGATTGGGTTCGTTGCGGTGCTGCAGATACTGCATGCGGCCAGCTACGGCATGACCCATCTTGGAACGATCTACTATGTGCGCCACTTCATGGATGCAGACTATGCCGGAACCGCCCAAGGGGTTTTTGGAGCGATTTCCGGCGGCATCATCATGACCTGTGCTATAGCCTTGGCAGGCTGGGCATATGGGGCGCATGCAGCGCTTGGCTATCTATGGATGGCTGCGATGTGCTGCGTCGCCCTGGCGCTGGGCATCGTACTGAAGAAACGGGCAACGCTTTAGCCCCAGAGCTCTGGCGGTGGGGGATACATCAGCGATCCCTCATAGCGGATCCCCGGCTCGCGATCGGTTGTCAGCAGCAACGGACCATCGAGGTCAACCACGCGCGCGTGCTGGCCCACAATGTGACCGGGGGCCATGGCGAGCGATGTTGCCAGCATGCAGCCTATCATGATTTCAAAGCCCTGTTCACGTCCCGCATGGGCCAGCGCGAGTGCTTCAGTCAGGCCGCCGGTTTTGTCGAGCTTGATATTGATGGCTGTGTATTTGCCGGCCAGTTCGTGCAGGTCTTCCTTGCCGTGTGCGCTCTCGTCGGCGCAAATCAGCACATCGGTTTTACCCAGGCCGCGCAAGGCATCATCATTATCTGCGGGCAGTGGTTGCTCAACCAGTTCAACTGCTGTTTCGGCACACACAGCCAGATGGTTATCGAGGTCGACCGGCTTCCAGGCCTCATTTGCATCTATTATCAGGCGGGTATCGGGAGCTGCGGCGCGGATGGCGCGCAAGCGCTCGTGGTCGCCATCGCCGCCGAGTTTGATCTTGAGCAGGGGACGCCCGCTTGCCCGGCCAGCCGCCGCAGCCATTTTCTCCGGGGTGTCTAGGCTGAGTGTATAAGCGGTGATGATCGGTTCCGGCTGTTTGTCGAGGCCGGCCAGTTGCCACACCGGTGTTCCGGTCAGCTTGGCTTCCAGATCCCATAACGCACAGTCCAGGGCATTGCGGGCAGCGTGCAGGCTCAGTATTTTCGGCACATCCGCCCGGCTGCAACCTGCTTCAATGCCTGCGCGCGCGGCAGTCATCGCGCTCAGTGTCGCTGCAATGGTTTCGCCGTAGCGGGCGTATGGCACACTCTCTGCGACGCCAACTGCACCGTCCTGCTCCAGTGTCACCTTGATCACTTCGGCGGTCGTCTTGGTGCCGCGTGAAATGGAAAAACTTCCGGCAATGGGCCAGCTTTCATGGACGACAGAGAGTTTGCGCGAAACCGACATCAGGATGGATACCGCTTTTGAAGTTCGTCAACGATCGGCGCCATGCCGGTGCGGATCGGATCAACGCAGGGCAGGCCATACTCATCGGCCAGTTTTGCCAGGTAATCCGTGGCTTCATCTTCAGGCAGGTTTTGCGTATTGACGCAGATACCGACACACTGAATGTCCGGATTGGTCAGCCTGCCGTCCTCGATATTGCGGTCAATGACCTGCTGGATGGTTGGCAGGGAATGTTCCACACCACGCATCCTGGTGCGTGTCGGTTCATGGCACACCACGAATGCATCGGGTTGTGAACCATGCAGCAGACCAAGTGAAACACCTGCAAACGATGGATGGAACAGCGAGCCCTGACCTTCAACACAATCCCAGTGATCATCGTCATTGGCAGGGCTGATCCATTCGGCAGCGCCCGAGATGAAATCGGCGACTACGGCATCGAGCGCGACGCCCCTGCCGGAGATCAGTACCCCGGTTTGCCCGGTGGCGCGGAAGTCTGACTTCATGCCGCGCTTCTGCATTTCCAGGTCAAGCGCGAGGGCGGTATATTTTTTGCCGACTGAGCAGTCTGTGCCAACAGCCAGTATGCGCTTGCCGGACCGTCTGGTGCCCTTGCCTGTGGCAAAGGAAACATCTGAAAAGCGCACATCGTGCAGTTGGGCACCGTGCTTTGCGGCTGCATCGGCAATTTCGGGAATTGACGACAGGCGCTTGTGCAGGCCGGTGGCGACATTCATGCCGGCCTCAATTGCCTTGACGACCTCGGAAATCCAGTGGTCCGGCAGGACTCCGCCTGCATTCACCACGCCCACGACAAATGTACGTGCGCCGGCGGCGGCCGCTTCATCAATTGTCATGTCTGTCAGACCGGTATCGGCCTTGCAGCCTTCGAGGCGCATCTGACCGACGCACCAGTCCGGACGCCAGTCGACAACGCCTTGCGCGGTCTTGGCCGCCAGTTGGTCGTGAACATCACCGAGAAACAGGAGGTAGGGGCGTTGGATTTCCATGGGTCATACTCGTCAGTAAATGGGGTTTTTTGCCGCTCATAGGCACCACAGGAGATGAAGTTTCGCAAGAGGGCAGTGCGCTGCAGCAGATGGAGCCAGTTTCACGGCCAATCGGTCAGGCAGGTCTCTGGAGCACGCAGAAGAAACACGCTTTAGTGTTTCACCCGTCCGGCGGCTTCTGCCAGCATGAGGTATACCTTGCCGGTTTCCGAACCCAGACACTGATCTACCAGTTCCTCGCCTGCATCTGATGCAGCCACCGTGTCGAGCAGGCGCTCGAACAGCCGCATAAAGCCGTCCATGCGCGTTCTGACCTGCTTGTCATCACGGTAGGCTTTGCGGGCCTGCTCCATCAGTTGGCGTCCGCGATTGTTGAACAGGTAGTGGGTGTAGGTCTGCAAATTGCCTTTACGATACGAGTCTTCGAGTTCATTGGGTACATTGTCATGCAACACGTGGCAGATGTCGCGCGAAGCAGCATTCAACTTGGCAACCAGTATTTCCGTGGCGCGGCTTGTCGAGACATCAGCCATTGCGGAGCCCTTTGACTTGCGAGCAGGTTTTTCACTGGCAATTGGTGCATCCGGGTCGG
>JBDNEZ010000359.1:0-3477 GCA_041690095.1 Anderseniella sp. | reverse complement strand
GACAGGAATACGGCTCCGGTGGGGCTTGCTTCGGGATAGGCATCAGGCAACCAGGATGAGAATGGTGGCGCTGCGGCATTGATCAAAATGCCGGCCAAGATCAGCCAGCGGTCGAGATCAGTTGCAAGCATGGCCTCAATCTCGAGAGATCCGGTGTGAACATAAACACCCTCAATGCCGATTTTCAGCAGAATACCTGACAAAAGGTGCATCAATGCATAGCGGATACCGGCGCGCCGCGAGGCTTCGGTTCCACCGCACCACACTACGATGGTGGAGAAGATGGCCATCATCTCCCACCAGATGAACAAGGTCAGCAGGTCACCTGCAAACGATACGCCAACTGCACCGGACGCATAGGCAAATGCAGCGCCGAGTTCAGCGGTCTTGGCGGTTCGGAACGAATACAGCGCCCCGGTAAATGCCATGATGGTGAACACGGTCGCAAACATTCGCCTGACTGGCGAGACTTCCAGCGGCTGAATCTGATAATCAAGGAACCGGAGTGAGATCAGCACTCCGTCCGGCAACGACCAGATTGCCCACAATGTGATCAATGGCGCCACAAGCACGATGATCGCACGCGCATTCGGTCGCGATATCACCGCCAGGAATGCAGCAAACAGCAGGATCAGGGCGGGTGGAAAGCTTTCAAAGATCATAATAATCATCCTTCCGCTTCAGGATGAAACCCAGCACCTTGGCCGCAAACACCATGGCCACGCAGACCAGGAAGCCGAACACCGCCGGAAACGCAAACCATTCATCGACGCCGTGAAAATGCCCTGCCGTGCCGGTGAGCCATTCCGCCGCGACAGTAATCGCCAGCACGATAATGCCGCCAATCCAGATCTTGCGAATAGTCTCGGGCCGCACCAGCCAGTGATCGTGGCCGGGAACTGTGTCAGGTTTTTTCGGAGCGCGTGCCATGATCTATTTCACCAATATCTGTGCTTCGAGATCAGCAATCGGCTGATGGAAAATGAAGAATGCGAAGGTCAACAACGCTGTGAAAGTCAGTGCCGCCACCATCGGCCATGGCGCCTCGCCATGAGCCCGGGCCGGCTTGACATCTTCCTCATAGAAGAAGGCGGCAAAGATAAACGGCAGGAAGTAGGCGGCATTCAGCAGGGTTGATGCCACCAGCGTGGCGAGCGCCAGATAGTTGTCATCCTGTATGGCGCCGCCAAGGATATACCACTTGGAGATGAAGCCCCCGGTGGGCGGTACGCCGATCATCGACAGGGCGCCGACGGAAAATGCGGCCATGGTCCACGGCATGCGCCGGCCAATGCCGCGCATTTCGGTAATGTCGGTTTTTTTTGAAGCGACATAGATGGCGCCCGCGGCAAAGAATAGTGTGATCTTGCCGAAGGCGTGCGCCATCATGTGCATGGATGCGCCAATTTCCGACAAAGGCTTCAACACGGCTGCAGCCAGCACTATGTACGATAACTGGCCGATGGTCGAGTACGCCAGCAGGCGTTTGAGGTTGGTCTGGCGCAGCGCAATGAAACTGGACACAATAATGGTAAAACAGGCAATCCAGATAATCAGCTTGTGACTTGGCTGGCTGAACAGAAAGTCAATGCCGAAAATATAGACGAACACCTTGGTGATGGTGAACACACCAGCCTTGACGACGGCAACAGCATGCAACAGAGCCGAGACGGGAGTCGGCGCTACCATCGCGGCAGGCAGCCAGCGGTGGACCGGCATCAGGGCCGCCTTGCCGATTCCAAATGCAAACATCAGCAGCAACACACCAACCAGGGGTTCTGCGATCTTGCCTTCCAGAATACCTCCGGGTGTGAAATCCAGCGTCCCGGCAACCGAATATGTCCAGATCATCGCAGGCAGGAACAGGCCGATGGATGTGCCCAGCAATATTCCCATATAGACGCGCGCAGACTTTACTGTCGCTTCATCGCCCTTGTGGGCCACCAGCGGGTAAGTCGAAATGGTCAGCACTTCGTAAAAAACGAACAATGTGAGCAGGTTGGCGGAAAAAGCGACGCCCACTGCTCCGAACAGGGCAATTGCGAAGCACACATAGAACCTGGTCTGGTTGTTCTCGTTGTTGCCGCGCATATAGCCGATCGAATAGACCGAGTTTACGATCCAAAGTCCCGATGCGAGAGCGGCAAACAGCATGCCAAGCGGTTCAACCTTGAAGGCAATCTTGAGGCCCGGCAGCATTTCAACGAAATGCAGTTCCGGGCGCCCGCCGGCCTGCAGTGTGGGGACAAGGCTCCACACAACCACGGCGAGGGCGACAGCAGTTGTCAGCGTTACGGTTTCGCGCACATTGGGCCAACGGCCAGTCAGCGCAATACCGAGTGCGCCGACAAGCGGAATCGTCAGCGCATATAAAATCGTGTCGGCTTCGCTGAACATCATGGCGCCACACCCAGCAAGGTTCTGGCCGCGGATGAGGCAAGGCCTACCGGCACAGAGGAGTCCACGGCAAACCACACGCCGGTCAGCACCACGATCCATGTCGGGATCAACATGACCAGCGGGGCTTCCTGCGTTACGGACACCGCATTGGCACGTGGTTCATGGAAATAGGCCACCTCAATGACCTTCCAGACATAAATCAAAGCCAGCAGCGATGAAACCAGGATCACGGCAATCAGGACCACACCAAGCCAGCCTTTCTCAAGGGCCGCCAGCACCAGATACCATTTGGAAATGAACCCCGGGGTCAGCGGTACGCCGATAAGACCAAGCCCCCCGATGACAAAGGCCGCCATGGTCCACGGCATTGCCTTGCCAGCACCGGCCAGGTTGGCCAAATTCACCGTTCGATAGCGCAGCGCAAGACAGGCAACAGCCATAAACATTCCACCCTTGATCAGGCCATGATTGAACATGTGGACGATGGCGCCGGTCAATCCGGCGACCGATGTCATGGCCATGCCGAGCGCGATGTAACCGATCTGCGCAACAGACGAATAAGCCAGAAGTTTCTTCAGATTTCTTTCGTAGATTGCCAGCAATGATCCCACGAACAGCGCCAGCACACCGAGCGGGACGAGGAACAGGGTCAGTTGAACGTCGTGGTTGGCGATGCTGTTCTGGAAGATCGCATAGTCTACCCGCATCAACACGTACAAGGATACCTTGGTAGAGGCTGCCGCGATAAATACCGTTACCGCATTGGGGGCGAAAGTGTAGGCATTCGGCATCCATGAATGTAGCGGAAAAACTGCCGCCTTGACAGCCAGACCGACCGAAACAAAGCCCGCGGCCACAAGCACCAGACGAATGTCTTCAACCTGCCCCACCCGCGCAGCCAGATCAGCCGTGTTGAGAGTTCCGGTGACCATGTACAAGAAGCCGACACCGATCAGGTAGAAAGTGGCGCCGACTGTGCCCATGACAATGTAGCGATAGGTGGAGATCAGGGCGCGCCTGTCAGGGCCTGCCGAAACAAGGACATAAGTCGACAGGGAAGAGATTTCCATAAACACG
>JBDNEZ010000358.1:0-4976 GCA_041690095.1 Anderseniella sp. | reverse complement strand
CTCAGGCAACCGAATTTGCCAACCGGCTGGCAGACAGCATTTCGCAGTTGACCGAAACCGACCTGCAACAGCACCTGCATCTGCTTGATAAAGCCAGATCAGCACGGGAGTCGGCTGAAACAGCCAAACCCCGCAAAACCGACACTCAACCGGTGCTAAAGAATAAACTTCGATAGGTCCGTATCACGGGCCAGATCGCCAATGTTCTTTTCAACGAAAGCGCGATCAAGAACGACGGTTTCTCCACTCCGGTCGGTGGCGGTGTAACTTACATCTTCAAGCACCCGTTCCATGATGGTCTGCAGGCGGCGCGCGCCGATATTCTCTACCGATGCATTCACTTCAGCTGCAATGTCGGCCAGTGCCTCTACCCCATCATCAGTGACCTCGAGTGTAAGGTTCTCCGTCGCCATCAGTGCAATGTACTGCTTCACCAGGCTGGCCTCAGGCTCCACCAGAATGCGCACGAAATCATCCCGGTTCAAGGCTTTCAGCTCGACGCGAATTGGCAGCCGGCCCTGTAGTTCAGGCAACATGTCGGACGGTTTGGCGATATGAAATGCCCCTGAGGCAATGAACAGGATATGGTCTGTCTTTACCGATCCGTATTTGGTGCTGACAGCTGTGCCTTCAATCAGCGGCAGAAGGTCCCGCTGGACACCTTCACGGCTTACATCGGCACCTTGTCGTTCGGATCTGGCTGTTACCTTGTCGATCTCGTCCAGGAACACGATGCCATTGTTCTCTACCGCGTCGATGGCCTCGCTGACGATCTGTTCCTGATCAAGCAGCTTGTCGGATTCTTCCGGCATCAGCAGATCATGGCTTTCGCGCACGGTTATACGCCGGGTCTTGGTGCGTCCGCCCAGTGCCTTTCCAAGCATGTCGGACAGGTTGACCATCCCGACCGATGAACCGGGCATACCGGGAATGTCCATTGTCGGCATGCCTGAGCTGTTATCGACAACCTCGAGTTCGATCTCCTTGTCATCCAGCTCGCCGCTGCGCAGTTTTACGCGGAAGCTGTCGCGCGTACCCTTCGAGGCATTCGGGCCCACCAGCGCATCCAGCACACGATTTTCCGCGTTCGCCTGGGCTTTGGTTTCCACGTCCTTGCTGCGGGCATCGCGGGCAAGGCTGATGCCGACCTCGACAAGATCGCGGATGATCTGTTCCACGTCCCTGCCGACATAGCCGACTTCGGTAAACTTGGTTGCTTCCACCTTGATGAACGGTGCATTGGCGAGTTTTGCCAGTCGTCTGGCGATCTCGGTCTTGCCGACGCCGGTGGGGCCGATCATCAGGATGTTCTTGGGCATCACTTCGTCGCGCAGGTCGGCGTCCAGCTGCTTGCGGCGCCAGCGATTGCGCAAGGCGATGGCAACCATACGCTTGGCGTCCTGCTGGCCCACGATGTGCCGGTCAAGTTCCGATACGATCTCGCGTGGAGAGAAGTCTGTCATGGTGATTAAAGTGTCCTAGTTGGCCTTGTCGAGTTTCTCGACCGTCACATTGTCGTTGGTGAAAACACAGATTTCGGCGGCAATTTTCATGGCTCGCCGGGCGATCTGTTCTGCGTCCATGTCGCTGTCTGCCAGCGCGCGCGCAGCAGCAAGCGCGTAATTGCCGCCCGAGCCGATTGCGATAATACCCATTTCCGGTTCGAGCACGTCACCGGTTCCGGTGAGCACCAGGCTGGTTTCCCGGTCAGCAACGATCATCATGGCTTCCAGCCGGCGAAGATACCTGTCCGTGCGCCAGTCCTTGGCCAGTTCCACACAGGCTCTGGTCAACTGGTTGGGGTATTGTTCGAGTTTGGCCTCAAGCCGTTCAAACAGCGTCATGGCATCAGCCGTTGCACCCGCAAACCCGGCGATAACGTCGCCCTTGCCCAATGGCCGCACCTTGCGGGCATTCGACTTGATCACGGTATTGGCCAGCGAGACCTGGCCGTCTCCCGCAATCACCACGGTATTTCCCTTGCGGACAGTAACAATGGTGGTTCCGTGCCAGAGACTGGCATCTGAGTTATGGGTCATGAATTAACTTTCAGTTGCATTGTCTGCTACATAGGGTCCAGACCCTACTTGGGAACTGCCTATGGCCAATAAAAGACCTTGCCCGGTTAATCAAGCCATGGCTGGGGTCTTGCGTCCGCGTCGCAGCCTGCTAAAAGTCAGCGCGAACAGGCGCATTATGATGGAAGTTCAGCATGCGAAAAGCCAGTATAACACGCAAGACCAACGAGACCGATGTAAACGTCGAGGTTAACCTTGACGGAACCGGTAAACGCAGCATTGCAACCGGCATCGGGTTTTTCGATCACATGCTGGATCAGTTGTCGCGTCACTCGCTGGTCGATATGACAATCCAGACTGCCGGTGACCTGCACATCGACTTGCATCACACAACCGAAGACACCGGAATTGCTCTGGGCCAGGCCATATCCCGGGCTTTGGGTGAGCGGCGCGGCATTCGCCGCTATGGCCACAGCTATCTTGCAATGGACGAGGCGCTGACGCGTGCCAGCATCGATATATCCGGCAGGCCGTTCCTGGTATGGCGTACCGATTTCAGTGCCGACAAGATCGGCGATATGGACACTGAACTGTTCCGGGAGTTCTTTCAGGCGTTTGCGCACAATGCCGGTATGACCTTGCACATTGAAACGCTGTACGGCGTCAACAATCACCATATTGCCGAAAGCTGCTTCAAGGCGGTTGCGCGCGCCCTGCGCGACTGTATCGAAATTGATCCGCGCATGCCTGATCTGGTGCCGTCCACCAAGGGCACGCTGGGCGGCGAAGGATGATTTCATGCTGACCTACACCGCACACCGCAAGCCTGACCTGCTCGATCAGGTGAATGACGGCAGCGACATCGTGTTCATCAAGGACGGGTTTTCCTGGCCGGCGTTCCTGATACCGTTTTTCTGGATGATATGGCACCGCCTGTGGTTGCCGCTGGCGGTTTATCTGGCTGCTGTGGCACTGCTGGTGCTGGCCGGCAATGTGGTGTTCTCGCTGCCGGATGGCCTGCTGGCCAGCCTCGGTCTGCTGATCAACCTGTTTGTCGGCCTTGAGGGCAACAATTTCCGGCGCACGGCGCTGGCAAAGCGCGGCTTTGAAGAGATTGCCGATATTGTTGCCGACAATAGCGAAGCAGCATCCTACCGGTTTTTTGCCACCCGTCTGTCAGACCAGAACGGATAGACTACTATGCGGGTTGCCATCATTGATTACGGCTCGGGCAATTTGCGTTCGGCCCAGAAGTCCTTTGAGCGTGCTGCATCCACGCTGGATCACAGCACCAGCATTGAACTTGTCGACACGCCCGACCAGGTGGCGAATGCCGACCGTGTGGTGCTGCCGGGTGTCGGTGCCTACCGTGACTGCTATGACGGCATCCACGCCATAGACGGCATGTGGCAGGCCATCGAACAACACTGCATCACGAAAGCCCGCCCGTTCCTGGGCATCTGCGTCGGCATGCAATTGATGGCGACACGCGGTCTTGAGCACACGGTGACCCCGGGGTTTGGCTGGATAGAGGGCGAGGTTGAGCGAATTGATGTCGGTGACAGCCATCTCAAGATTCCGCATATGGGCTGGAATACACTGGATGTAACCCGACCACATGCATTGTTGAACGGCATTGAAACCGGCCCTGACGGTCAGCACGCGTATTTTGTGCACTCCTATCACCTGCGGGCGGACAATGCCGGTGATGTCGTGGCAACCGCCCGCTATGGCGAGGCGATCACCGCCATGGTTGCAAGCGGCAATATGGCGGGCACCCAGTTCCACCCGGAGAAGAGCCAGACCCTGGGTCTTGCCTTCATAGCCAATTTTCTGACCTGGGCACCTTGAGGAACCCCTGATCCCATGATTCTATTTCCCGCGATTGACCTCAAGGACGGCCAGTGTGTCCGCCTGAAACTTGGCGACATGGACCAGGCCACGGTGTTTGCTGATGATCCGGCAGCCCAGGCACGCACGTTTCAGGACCAGGGCTTTGAATACCTGCACCTGGTGGATCTCAATGGTGCCTTTGCCGGCACCTCGGTCAATGGCGATGCGGTTGAAGCGATACTGAAATCCGTCTCCATACCCGTGCAGCTTGGCGGTGGCATCCGTGATCTGGAAGCGATTGCCGGTTGGCTGGACAAGGGCATGACCAGGGTCATTCTCGGCACGCTTGCGGTCCGTGATCCTGACCTGGTCCGCCGGGCCTGCAGGGAATTTCCGGGCCGGGTTGCGGTCGGCATTGATGCCAGGGCCGGTCATGTTGCAGTTGAAGGCTGGGCGGAAAGCTCCACACTGAGCGTGCTGGAACTGGCGTCCAGGTTTGAAGACGCCGGCGTTGCCGCCATCATCTATACCGATATTGATCGCGACGGCATACTGGCGGGCCTGAACATAGCCTCCACACTGGAACTGGCCGCAGCAACTACCATTCCGGTGATAGCCAGCGGCGGACTGGCGTCCATGGACGATATCAACCGGCTGGCCCGCAAGGACTGTGCCGTGCTGCAAGGTGCCATCACTGGCCGCGCGCTGTATGATGGCCGAATTGATCCGGCACTGGCCCTTGAAACCCTGAAAGGCGCTGCTCATGCTTAAGGCGCGCATCATACCGTGTCTCGACGTCAAGGATGGCCGCGTCGTCAAGGGCGTCAATTTCGTCGACCTGCGCGATGCCGGCGATCCTGTACAGATCGCCAGGGCCTATGATGCAGCCGGTGCCGACGAACTGTGCTTTCTGGACATCACGGCAAGCCATGAGGACCGGGCTATCATATTTGACGTTGTGCGCCAAACGGCCGAGCAGTGTTTCATGCCGCTGACAGTAGGTGGTGGTGTGCGCACCATAAATGACATTCGCAAGCTGCTGCTGGCCGGTGCCGACAAGGTGTCGATCAACACCGCTGCGGTGAAGGATCCGGAGTTCGTGGCCGAAGCCGCCCGCAAATTCGG
>JBDNEZ010000357.1:0-10793 GCA_041690095.1 Anderseniella sp. | reverse complement strand
CGCCATAGGCGGATAAGCTGTTCGGCCAGTAAATGACCCGCCCTGGCGGAGCGCAGCCGGAGGCTGCTGGCGTGAGCGGTATATCTATTGAGTAGGAACCGCGGGTTCCGTCGACGCGGGAGGAGCGCCCGGCAGGGTTGGCAGAACCGATCCGCCGCCATTGTTGCCGTTTTGCTCGCCTTGCGTCTGGCTGGGGGCCACCTGGTCCAGTACAGAACTGCCGCCGGAATTGCCGCGCGACAGATAGGCCAGCGACATTGAAGTCACAAAGAAAGCGACCGCCAGAATGGCCGTGGTCCGGGTCAGTGCATTGCCGGCACCGCGTGAAGAGAACATACCGCCGCCGCCACCACCGCCGCCACCGCCAATGCCCAGCGCGCCGCCTTCTGAGCGTTGCAGCAAAACAGTGGCGATAAGCGCCAGCACGATCAACAGGTGAACCGCGGTGATAATGGCAATCATGGAACTTCTCGAACCTTGTCTCGAATAAGAAATAGTGATTGGCGCTGATGTAGGCGTTTGGTGCGCGAATGTAAACCGTTCAGAACGCCGCGATGATACCGGCAAAGTCATCAGCCTTCAGGCTGGCTCCGCCCACCAGCGCACCATCCACATTGTCGATGGCCATCAGGTCTGCGGCATTGGCCGGTTTGACGGAGCCGCCATACAGAATCCGGATCAGGTGGGCTTCTTCCGCGCTGGTCAGCGCCGACAGCCCTGCCCTGATCGCTTGATGCACTTCCGCCACCTGTTCAGACGTCGGGGTAAGGCCCGACCCGATAGCCCACACCGGCTCATAGGCGATAACGGTGGTGGCTCCGGTCGCGTCATCAGGCAGTGACCCGTTCAATTGTGCGTGAATGACGCTGAGTGTATTGCCTGCTTCACGCTCAGCCAGTGTTTCGCCGAGACAGATGATGGCGACGAGTCCGGCGCTGATGGCGGCCTGCGCCTTGGCCTTGACGGTTCCACTGGTCTCGCCATGGTTGGCGCGCCGTTCCGAATGGCCTAAAATCACCGCTGTAGCGCCTGCATCCTTCAGCATGACGGCAGAGATATCTCCGGTATGAGCACCGGAATCCGCACTATGACAGTCCTGACCGCCGATTCGGATGACACTTCTTTCAGCAGCGTCCGCCAGCGTCGTGATCAATGTGGCCGGCGGACAGATCATCACGTCGCAGACCGGGGTGCTGCCGGAAAGCGTGTCCATCAACGCATTGAGTTCCGAAACCGACCCGCGTAGCCCGTTCATCTTCCAGTTACCTGCAGCCAACGGCTTCATGATACATTTATCCCTTGCTATTGCGTTCACCAGTGTTACCAAACCTTAACTTGAACCCATAGCCGCTTGCGGCGCGCGGTTCACGCTTTATATAGGTATTGTATTCAACGTTTCCGAGGCTGGTTTCATGCTTACTGCACTGCGCAGCAAATCCGGTGGGATTGTCGCCAAGATTTTCATCGCCCTTCTGGCCGGCAGTTTTGCCGTATGGGGCATTGAAGACATGCTGCGTGGCGGCAATACACATGTGCTGGCCACTGTTGGCAACCGTGAAATCGGCTCATACGAGTTCAGCGAAGCATTCAACCGGCAACTGTCGGTGTATTCCCGCCGGCTTGGCGAGACCGTGACCCCGGATCGGGCTCGCGAACTTGGCCTTGACCGGCAGATCCTGGGTGACCTGATGCGCGATGCCGCCCTTGACAGTCAGGCTGTCAGCCTCGGCATTACCATGCCGGAACGCGCCGTTGCCCAGCGTGTCGCCGACAGCCCGCAGTTTCAAGGTTCGGACGGCACGTTCAGCGCCGACAGCTTCCGCCAATTGCTGCGCAGCAACGGCTTGAGCGAACAGGAATTCTTCGCCATCGAGCGCGAAGGCATGACCCGTCAGGTCATCTCGCAACCGTTGACCACACAGGCAGTTGTGCCCGATACGCTGGTGGAGTTGATCTGGAAGCACCGCACCGAGCAACGCGACGCGACCTATTTCGAGTTCACTCTGCCTGACGATGCAAAACAACCTAGTGATGCCGACCTCAAGTCCATGTATGATGAAAACCCGGACGCATTCAGGGAACCCGAACGCCGCACAATTGCAGTCGTTGCCCTGACGCCTGCTGCAATCATGTCCGGCGTCGACGTCAGCGAAGACGAACTGAAACGCCAGTATGCGGCGACCCAGAAGCAGCTGACATCATCAGAAACCCGCACCGTGCTGCAAATACCATTCAGCAGCGCAGCAGATGCTAAGGCTGCGGCCGCCAAAATCAAGGCCGGCACGAGTTTTGAAGACATCGCCAAAGAACAGGGCAAGACCGAAGCAGACATTTCGCTGGGCACGGTCGCCAAATCGGCAATTCCCGATGCCGCTGTTGCCGAAGCTGCTTTTGCACTGGCTGACGGAGCGGTTTCCGAGCCCGTAGATGGCCGCTTTTCCACTGTCCTGCTCAAGGCGACGATTGTTGACAAGAACACCGCGCGTCCGCTGGACGACATGCGCGACGAACTCATGGCGGCTGTCCGCGTCGTCAAGGCGCGGGGCCAGTTGCTCGACCTGCATGACAAGTTTGAAGACGCCCGTGCCGGCGGCGCATCACTGGTCGAAGCAGCCGATGAAATTGGCATCAAGGTGGTCACCGTCGGCCCCGTGGCCCTGGACGGAACCGACAAGACCGGCAAGGCAGTCATCATTCCCGGCCATGCCAGCACGCTGGCCACAGCCTTCACCACAGAAATCGGGCTTGAAACTTCCCCGCTGACCGACGGCGACAACGGCTTTACCTGGTTTGAGACGCTCGACGTCAGCGAATCGTCTGTGCCGCCGTTCAATGAGATCAAGAACAAGGTGGCCGAAACCTGGAAGTCCCGCGAAGCCGCCATTGCAACCCGCAACAAGGCGGAAGAACTCGTCGCCAAACTGAAATCCGGCACGCCCATAGCCGATCTGGCAAGCGCCGAAGGCGCCGGGATCAGTACGGTAACCGGCCTCAGGCGCAATGAAGCCAGGACGGCCTTCAATGCGGCCGACCTGGCAGCGCTGTTTTCCGTTGCCGAAGACGGCAAGACATTTTCAATTGCAAATGATGGCCGCACGGCAAAGATCATTGCATCAACACCGGTTCTGGACACCGGCTTCAATCCGGACTCCGAAGAAGCCAAGGCAATCCGTGAGGCTCTCGAAAGCAGCCTGTCCAACGATCTATATGCTGAATATGTCACTGCCCTGCAGGAACAGATCGGCGTATCGATCAATGACGCCGCCTGGGCCCGCATAGCCAGCGGCGGGGCCGCCCCCGGGCAATAACCAGATCGATCAGAACTTTGTTCCGGTTATTCGGCTATTTCAGCTTTTGGCGCGCCTTCTCCGTCATCGGAAGACCGCCCGGGCAGCGTTTGCAGAATCCCTGCAAACTTCAACCGTTCAGGTCCGCTCAGGCAATCCAGCTCACCAAACAGCTTTGATGCTGTCGCAACGAACACGGCTTGTTTTACGGGGTAATAAACCCCCACACTGGTGTGAGCCCAAAAATGACACCTACACCGCAAAACGCCTTCACATAACCCTCCAAACCTGCTCTAAACCCGAAACGCTTTAGCTTCAGATGGAAAGTTCACCCGATGCAGATCGCTCCTGACAGCGATAGCTTCACCGCTTGCTATAAGACTGGGAAGACGCAGGTCGTCTACACCCGGCTGGTGGCGGACCTGGAAACCCCGGTTTCCGCGTTCATGAAGCTGACCCGGAATGCACCTTACCGGTTCCTGCTTGAATCGGTGGAAGGCGGCGCCGTGCGCGGCCGCTATTCGATGATCGGCATGAAGCCTGACCTGATCTGGCGGGTCACCGGGGACAAAGCCGAAATCAACACCAGGGCGCTGATCGATCCGGACGGCCCGTTTGTCACCGATGCGGCCCCGCCTCTGCAATCGCTGCGCAATCTGCTGGCTGCCAACCATTTCGATGTCCCCGAGGATCTGCCGCCGATGGCTGCCGGTTTGTTCGGCTATATGGGCTATGACATGGTCCGGCAGATGGAACAGTTGCCCGAGCCGAATGAAGACGTGCTGGGCGTGCCCGACGGCATCATGATCCGCCCGACCATCATGGCCATATTCGACGCCGTGAAAGACGAGGTCACCATCGTGACCCCGGTTTTCCCGGATGCCGACGTATCGGCAAAAGCCGCCTATACGCGCGCCTGCGACCGGCTGGACGCCGTGGTCGATGCCTTTGACCGGCCGCTGGAACTGCAGGCTTATGACGATCCCGATGCAGCCCCGATCAACGCTCCGACATCCAACACCTCGCCCGACGACTATATGGCGATGGTGCTCAAGGCCAAGGAGTATGTCTCCGCCGGCGATATCTTCCAGGTGGTATTGTCACAGCGTTTCGAAACCGATTTCGCCTTGCCGGCATTCTCGCTGTATCGCGCCCTGCGCCGGGTCAATCCGTCGCCATTCCTGTACCATCTGGAGTTTGACCGGTTTGCCGTTACCGGTTCCAGCCCAGAAATCCTGGTCAGGGTGCGTGACGGCAAGGTGGAAATCCGCCCGCTTGCCGGCACCAGGCCGCGCGGCGCAACTCCTGCCGAAGACCGCGCGCTGGCCGCAGAACTGCTTGCCGACCCCAAGGAGCTGGCAGAACACCTGATGTTGCTCGACCTGGGGCGCAATGACGTTGGCCGGGTGGCAAAGATCGGCTCGGTCAAGGTCACCGACCAGTTCATGATGGAGTATTACAGCCAGGTCATGCACATCGTCTCCAATGTGGAAGGCGAACTGGACGACAAGTATGATGCCATTGATGCCTTGAGTGCAGGCTTTCCTGCAGGCACCGTGTCAGGCGCACCGAAAGTCCGCGCCATGCAGATCATCGACGAGCTGGAAAGCACCAAACGCGGCATTTATGCCGGCTGCGTCGGATATTTTTCCGCCACCGGCGAGATGGATACCTGCATCGTGCTGCGCACGGCCATCGTCAAGGATGGCAAGATGTTCGTGCAGGCAGGTGCCGGCGTCGTGGCGGACAGCGTGCCCGAGGCCGAACAGGCCGAATGCATCAACAAGGCCAAGGCGCTGTTCAGGGCAGCAGAAGAAGCCGTGCGATTTGCCGGCCGCGCATCGAAGGGGCAATAGACAACCATGATCCTGCTCATCGACAATTACGACAGCTTCACCTGGAACCTGTATCATTATCTCGGCGACCTGGGTGGCGATACCAAGGTTTTCCGCAATGACGCCATCACCGCGGACGAGGCCATCGCGATGCAGCCTGAAGCCATTGTGCTGTCGCCGGGCCCCTGCACTCCGAACGAGGCCGGCATCTGCCTGAAATTAGTGGAAAAGGCCACCGGAAAAATCCCGCTCATGGGTGTGTGCCTTGGTCATCAGGCCATCGGTCAGGCGTTTGGCGGCAAAGTGGTTCGCACTCAGCAATTGATGCACGGCAAACTGTCGGAGATAACCACCACCGGCAAAGGCCTGTTCGAGGGCCTGCCCGAGACTTTCAATGCGACGCGTTATCATTCACTGGTGGTAGAGCGCGCCTCATTGCCTGATTGTCTGGAAGTGACGGCGTCCACCGGCGACATCATCATGGGACTTCAGCACAAGACCCTGAATGTCCACGGCGTACAGTTTCATCCCGAAAGCATTGCATCAGAGCACGGCCATGCGATATTGCGTAACTTCCTGAAACTTGCGCACGCCTGCACAGAACCGGAAACCGCTTGAGACCATGGCCGACCTGAAACCGATTATCGCCAAAATTGCCAACGCCACTCCGTTGTCACTGGAAGAAGCCCGAACCGCGTTCGACATCATCATGTCGGGCAACGCAACCCCGTCGCAGATCGGCGCAGTGCTGATGGGCCTGCGGGTACGCGGTGAAACAGTTGACGAGATCACCGGTGCGGTCCTGACCATGCGCGAAAAGATGCTGCCGGTAACAGCACCTGAAGGTGCCATTGATATCGTCGGCACCGGCGGCGATGCATCGGGCACCTACAATGTGTCCACATGTGCAGCGCTGGTAACCGCAGGTGCCGGTGTCCCCGTCGCCAAGCACGGCAACCGCGCGCTGTCATCCAGGTCCGGCGCTGCCGACACGCTCGCAGCACTCGGCGTCAACATCGAAGCCAAGCCGGCCATCATTTCACGCTGCATTGCAGAGGCAGGCTGCGGCTTCATGTTCGCACCGGCACATCATGCTGCCGTGCGCCATGTCGGGCCGTCGCGTGTGGAACTGGCCACCCGAACCATTTTCAACCTGCTCGGCCCGATGTCCAACCCGGCCAGTGTCAGGCGCCAGATCATCGGGGTCTATGCCAGGCAGTGGGTCGAACCGCTGGCCCATGTGATGAACAAGCTGGGCTCGGAAGCAGTCTGGGTCACCCATGGCGAAGGCGGACTGGACGAGATAACGCCTACCGGCACAACATGGGTTGCCGAACTGAAAGACGGACAGGTCACGAGCTTCGAAATCGAGCCGGAAGATGCAGGCGTAAAACGTCGTTTGCTTGAAGACCTTAAAGGCGGCGACGCCGATTATAACGCCAAGGCCCTGCGCGCTGTGTTGGCGGGTGAGCATAATGCCTTCCGCGATGCCGCCGTCATGACCGCAGGCGCTGCCCTGCTGGTGGCCGGCAAGGCAACCGACCTGAAAGACGGTGTTGCACAGGCCGAAGCCGCGATCGATGCCGGTTCAGCCATGAAGGTGCTTGACAAGCTGGTTGAGGTATCAAACACATGAGCGGCACGATTCTAGACAAGATCGCAGCCTACAAGCGCCAGGAAGTAGCCGTTGCCAAGGCAACTGTTTCCGAAGCAAGCCTGGTGACCAATGCCGGCCTGAACCAGTCCAACAGCCAACCGCGCGGCTTCCTCAAGGCGCTTGAAACCAAAATTGCCAATGGCGACTGGGCATTGATTGCCGAAATCAAGAAGGCCAGCCCGTCCAAGGGTTTGATCCGCGAAGATTTCGATCCGCCGGGCCTGGCAAAAGCCTATGAAGCCGGTGGGGCCGTCTGTCTGTCGGTACTCACCGACACCCCGTCATTTCAGGGCGCACCGGAATTCCTGATGCAGGCGCGCGCCGCTACCGCCCTGCCCGCGCTGCGCAAGGATTTCATGGTCGATCCCTATCAGGTTCTTGAAGCCCGCGCATGGGGAGCGGACTGCATCCTGTTGATCCTGGCGATGATTGACGATGCGCTGTGCGCAGAGCTGGAAACCGCCGCATTCGAACTGGGCATGGATGTGCTGGCCGAGGTGCATGACGAGGCCGAACTGGCACGTGCGCTGAAGCTCAACACCCGTATGATCGGCATCAATAACCGCAATCTGAAAACCTTTGAGACCGCGCTGGAGACAACCGAGCGCCTCGCGCCCATGGTGCCTCCTGATCGGCTGATCGTCGGAGAGAGCGGCCTGTTTACACCAGGCGATCTTGCCCGGCTGGAACGCGCCAACGTCTCTACATTCCTGATCGGTGAAAGCCTGATGCGCCAGCCCGATGTAGCCCGGGCGACAAGCACCATCCTCACCAAGCCTGATGACATGCGGGCAAGCGCATGAGCACCGGCAAACTCACTCACCTCGATGATGCCGGCAACGCCCACATGGTCGACGTGTCCGAAAAACCGATAACAACCCGCATTGCGGTTGCTTCGGGTCGCATCTTGATGCTGCCGGCAACGCTGCAACTCATCATGTCGGGCATGGCGAAGAAGGGTGACGTGATCGCAACTGCACGCATTGCCGGCATCATGGCTGCCAAGCGCACCCACGAACTGATCCCGTTGTGCCATCCGCTGGCGATTTCGAAAATCACCGTCGACCTTGTTGTCAACGAGCCCGACAATGCCGTCGACGTGACCGCCACCGTCAAGGTTGACGGCAAGACCGGCGTTGAAATGGAAGCGCTGACGGCGGTCTCGGTTGCCTGCCTGACGGTTTATGACATGGTCAAGGCGGTGGATCGTGGCATCACCATTTCCGACGTGAAGCTGATCGAGAAACAGGGCGGCAAGTCCGGCCATTTCAGGGCGGATGCATCATCATGAGCCTTCTACCGGTCGATGCCGCACTGGCGCAAATTCTCAAAGGCGTCAAACCGCTCGCGTCAGACGATGTGCCGCTGACCAATGCCAGTGGTCGTGTGTTGTCGGAAGCCCTGAAGGCGCAGCGCGCGCAGCCACCTTTTGCCGCATCTGCCATGGATGGCTATGCGGTCCGCGCGGCCGACATTGCAAACCTTCCTGTCACATTGGCAGTGATTGGCGAAGCACCGGCAGGACACGGCTTCTCAGGCCGTGTCAGCAAGGGCAAGGCAGTGCGCATTTTCACCGGTGCGCCGGTGCCAAAAGGCGCCGACACGATTGTCATCCAGGAAAACACACAAACCGGTGACGCAGGCACGGTGACCGTGCTGGAGACAACGACCCAGGGCAGCTTTGTCCGCGCTGCAGGGCTCGACTTCAGGAAGGGCGAAACGCTGCTGCCCAGACACACGGTCATGGGAGCCCGCCAGATTGGGCTGGCAGCCTCCATGAACCATGCCCGGGTGCCGGTTGTGCGCCGCCCGTCGGTTGCCTTGCTGGCCACCGGCGATGAACTGGTTGAACCCGGCAGCACGCCGCGTGATGACCAGATCATCTCGTCCAACACGCTGGCTATCGCTGCCATGGTCGCGCGTGGCGGCGGCGAACCGCTGGATCTCGGCATCATTCCCGACAGGTCAGGTCGCATAGAAAAAGCCATTGAACGCGCTGCCGGCGCCGATATCCTCGTCACCATCGGCGGAGCTTCGGTAGGTGACCATGATCTGGTGCAGGCGGCCATGCAGAAATGCGGCGTCGAAATCGGTTTCTGGAAGATCGCCATGCGCCCCGGCAAGCCGTTGATGTTCGGCCGACGCGGCGAGCAACGCGTCATCGGCCTGCCCGGCAATCCGGTCTCCGCCATGGTGTGCACCAGGCTGTTCATCCTGCCGCTGATCGCGAAGATGACAGGTGATCCCCGCTCGTTTGATCCGGTGGCCGCCGTTCTGGGTGCAGGCATGAGCCGCAATGACCAGCGCCAGGACTACATTCGCGCCACCCTGGCACGCGGCGATAAGGGCCAGTTGATCGCAACCCCGTTCCCCAGGCAGGACAGCTCCATGCAGCGGGTGTTCGCACAAGCCGACTGCCTGATAATCCGCCCGCCCCAGGTTCCGGTGGCCGAACCCGGCGAGCAGGTTCAGGTGCTGCTGCTGGATTTTTGAAGTTCCGGTGAAGCTTACCTCCAATGTTCAACTCTTGCACTTGATATACAATCGCCAAAATCCACCAGTGCCTTGTCCGCCCAAAACCCTCCAGTTCCATGGATGGATCAACTTCCTGCAGCTGAATTTATCAACGATACAACAATATTCCAAACATCCACTTGCCGAACATAGCAGGAACATGTCATAAAGGTTTCGCATTTGTTCTGATTCCGGTTGGCGCTGTTTTGTTCAAGCCATCCGGTTAAACGGCAAAGGAAACCGCTAGATGCTGACCGCCAAACAACACGAGCTGCTCATGCTGATCCATGATCGTTTGAAGGAGACCGGCGTGCCGCCTTCGTTCGAGGAAATGAAGGAGGCGCTTGATCTGCGGTCCAAATCGGGCATTCACCGGCTGATTACGGCGCTGGAAGAACGCGGTTTCATCCGCCGGTTGCCCCATCGGGCCCGGGCGCTGGAAGTGCTGAAAATGCCGGATGCCTCGGCTGGTCCTGCCGTCATGGGCAAGCCGGAACGCAAACCGTTCAATCCGAGTGTCATTCAGGGTTCGCGCGGCATGGCCGAAGATGTAAGCCCTGTCCCGGCACCGGTTGCAGTTGCCATGATCGATGTGCCGATGATGGGCCGCATTGCCGCCGGTGTGCCGATTGCCGCCATACAGGAGCATACAGGCAGCGTGCCGGTGCCACCTGACATGCTGCGTCCGGGTGAGCATTTCGCGCTCGAAGTCAACGGTGATTCGATGATTGGGGCCGGTATTCTGGATGGCGACACCGTGCTGATCCGCCGGGCCGACACCGCGCGCAACGGCGAAATCGTCGTAGCACTTGTCGAGGATGAGGAAGCCACCCTCAAACGCCTGTGGCGCAAGGGAGATTCCATTGCGCTGGAAGCGGAAAATCCAGCTTATGAAACCCGAATTTTCGGCCCCGATCAGGTGCAGGTGCAAGGCACGCTTGCCGGCCTGTTACGTCGTTATTGAGCGGCTTATAGCAGATCTCCGTAGCAGCGACCCATTTCACCGGAGCGATTTTTTCCGCCGGCAAGGCGCGTGTCGCGCCGTGGTACATGTACCACAAGCGGCGCGCAACGTAGCCGGCGGGAAAAAGCGCCCGGCCCTTCGGGTGGGTCATAGCGGCCCATCGGGTGCGTTGCAGTGCTTGCCCGAGTGAACCGCTATGATCCCATGAAAGGGGTCGCTGTTACTGAGATCTGGTATTAGGGTTGGATTGTCGGTGTGCGTGCGGGTTTTTTGACCCACGGCCCCGGATCGACCAGCAGTATTTTGCGCCGTCCAATAGGCTCGTACACCCAGGCGCGAGCGCCGGAAATTCCACGCGCCGTTTCGACCTTAAATTTTCCGTCGGCGGTAATATGAATGGCATGTGCGCCATTTCGCCAGACATCGAACCTGTCAATATGCAGTTGCTGCGCTGACGGATATCCACATTTGCGACGCAACGGGTTGGCTGATACCACGATGTCCGCAGTTCCACAGTCTTTCGGCGGGGTTGCCTT
>JBDNEZ010000356.1:0-3159 GCA_041690095.1 Anderseniella sp. | reverse complement strand
CCCAATCCGGATGCTGCAACGAGCTTTGCCGAACGCATGCGATTGTTCGAACTGCCCAGGTCCAGTTGGCAAGATTATGATCGCAAGCTGATCAGCAAGGGCGGTGGTGTGTTCTCGCGGTCTGAAAAACAAATCAGTCTGTCACCTGAAATCATGGCGGCGATCGGCGTGGCCGATTCCAAGGTGACGCCCAATGAGTTGATGAAGGCAATCATCAAGTGCCAGGCGGACCTGTTGTGGTTTGGCGGCATCGGTACCTATGTTCGTGGAGCCACCGAAACCGACGCAGATGCTGGGGACAAGGCCAATGACAGCATCCGTATCACCGGCCTGGATCTGCAAGTCAAAGCGGTGGGCGAGGGTGCCAATCTTGGTATGACGCAGCTTGCGCGGGTCGAGTTTGCCCTTAGAGGCGGGCGCCTGAATACCGATGCCATCGACAACTCGGCCGGCGTGAATTCGTCAGACGTCGAGGTCAATCTCAAGATTGCGCTTGGTGAAGCTGAAGCGGCAGGCAAGCTGAAGCGGCCTGCCCGCAACAAGCTGCTGGCCGCCATGACCAATGAGGTTGCAGCACTGGTATTGCGAAACAATTACCTGCAAACCCTGTGTATATCCCTGATGGAAGATACCTTGGCCCGGGACAAAGCAGGATTGTCGCGATTGTTCAAGGAACTGGAAGGCCGGGGAGGTCTGGATCGCAGCATCGAGTTTCTGCCATCCGGTGAACTGCTTGATGAGCGCCTGAAATCCGGCAAGGGTCTGACCCGGCCCGAGATGGCGGTGCTGGTTTCCTATGCAAAAATTGTGACGTTCAATGATCTGATGGCGCAAAAGTTTGCAACTGATCCGTATCTCGAACGTGAACTGATGCGATACTTCCCCAACCGAATGTCGAAATCTTACGGGCCTGAAATCTCCAGCCACCGATTGCGTGCGGAGATTATCAGCACCTTGATCGCCAACAGCATCGTCAATCGCTGCGGTCCGCTGTTCCTGTTCGATCTGGTAAATGACACAGGCATTCGGGCTGGGGATCTGGCGAGATTTTATGTGCTGACCCGGGACAGTTTTGACTTTGTCGGCATGAATGAAGCAATTGACCGGCTCGACAACCAGATATCCGGCACGCAGCAAATGTCTCTGTATGCGCGCTTGCAAAATGGACTGGCAGAAGCGGTTGCATGGTTTGCCGCCAATGAGACTCCCAACTCAGCTCTATCGGATTTGATTCCAATGTATCAAGGTGGCATTACCGCAATTTCAGAAGCCTTGTTTGAAGTGTTGCCGAAAACTCAGAAAACGCAATTGACTGCAGATGTGGCAGTCATTTCCGAGCTTGGGCTGGACGCTAAGACAGCCCTGCGAATTGCCGGGTTGAGATATCTGGTTCGTGGACTGGATGTTGTGCAGATCGCGCATTCGGCAAAACGGCCGATCAAGGAGATTGCCAGGACATATTTCGGCCTCGGCGGAACACTGGGAGTTAATCATATTCTGGCCAGCGCACAAATGCTGCCCAGCGAAAGTGACTATGATCGCCAGGCGATTGCAGGCATCCGGCAGACGGTGCAGCGCTCGGTTCGCAGTATTGTTGCAGACAGTGTGGAAGGCAGTCTGTCGGACGCAAGACGGGATCTGGCCGTCCATACCGGCGAAGAATTTGTTCGAATCACAAACGAACCGGATTTCTCGCTGGCCAAGTTTGCCGTGATTGCCAGCCAGTTGGGCGCATTGGCCAAAGCATGATCAGTGTTGCCTTCAGGCGTTGACTGACTCAAGGCCAATGCGGCTTTTGCGGGAAATGATCTATTCAACAAGCACGGCTGTACCTGCAGCGGTGACCATCAGCATGGATCCGTTCTGACCAACGGTCTCGTAATCGATGTCAACGCCAATCACGGCATTTGCGCCCAGTGCGGTTGCCTTGTCGGTCATCTCCGCGATGGCGGTCTCGCGGGCATCGTTGAGAACCTTCTCATAGGCGCCTGCGCGCCCGCCGACGATATCGCGAATGGATGCAAACAAATCGCGAAACAGATTTGCGCCCAGTATGGCTTCACCAGCGACAAGGCCCTTGTAGGCAGAGATGCGGCGGCCTTCGATGGTGTGGGTTGTGGTAACAAGCATTTGGTTGCCTCCGATTGGTCCGGTTGAGAGAAATTCAGCAGATCAGGATTATACTCCAGATCAGTATGACTTTTGAGTGAATCAATCAAAAGCCGTAAAACCGATCGTTTTTAAAGTGATAGAGCAACTTTATGGGTTCAATTGAACCCTATTGAGCGCGACACACTTTAATGCCTGAAATGCCGCATTCCGGTGAACACCATTGCCAGGTCTTTTTCATCAGCAGCAGCAATGACTTCAGCGTCGCGCATTGATCCGCCGGGCTGAATAATGGCAGTGGCGCCTGCGGAAGCTGCCTGCAGCAGGCCATCGGCGAACGGGAAAAAGGCATCGGATGCCACGACGCTGCCGGCGGTCAGGGTCTCTGCAATACCGGCGGCGTCAGCGGCGTCACGTGCCTTGTGAGCAGCGACACGGCTGGAATCAATGCGTGACATCTGGCCCGCGCCGATACCCACGGTGGCGCCATCTTTTGCATATATGATGGCGTTCGACTTGACGTGCTTGGCGACACGAAATGCAAACAGCATGTCAGCCATTTCCTGTTCGCTCGGGCGACGTTTCGTGACGACCTTCAGATCGTCTGCGTGAACACGGCCATTGTCGCGCGACTGCACAAGAAAACCGCCGGCAACTGTCTTGAAGGAGGTGCCGGGCTGGTCCGGATCAGCCAGACCGGCAGTGGTGAGAATACGCAGGTTTTTCCTGGTTGCGAAAACGCTGGCTGCAGCCTCGCTTAACCCTGGTGCAATTATGACCTCGGTGAAAACCTCACACACAGCCTGTGCGGTCTGCTCGTCAATCGGCCGGTTGAAGGCAACAATGCCGCCAAACGCGCTGACCGGATCGCAACGCAGTGCCAGCCTGTAGGCCTCCAGCGCGCTATCTGCGGTTGCGACGCCGCACGGATTGGCGTGCTTGACGATGACGCAGGCCGCATCAACGGAAGGGTCAAACTCACTGACGCATTCAAATGCTGCGTCGGTATCATTGATGTTGTTGTAGGAGAGTTCCTTGCCCTGCAATTGT
>JBDNEZ010000355.1:0-4523 GCA_041690095.1 Anderseniella sp. | reverse complement strand
TGCGCTTGCTGCACGGCATGGTCATCTCGACGCTGTTTGTCCTGTCAGAGAGCTGGGTGGTGAAATATGCCGACCCGGGTTCGCGCGGCAAGGTAGTGGCAATCTATGGCGCTGCGCTGGCTGCCAGCTTTGGCGCCGGGCCGCTGCTCATCTCGCTGATCGGCATTGATGGCTGGTTGCCGTTTGTCATTGGCGCGATCGTGCTTGTCATGGCGACTGTGCCGATGGCATTGATCCGCGAAGAGCGCCTTGAGGCGGAAGCCCATACGGGTTGGGGCGATATTCTCGGCTTCATACCCAAGGCGCCGGTGCTGCTGGGAGCCGTCTTCATCTTTGCCTTGTTTGATGCGGCGACCCTGAGTCTCATTCCGGTCTACGGTATCAGGATGGGTTATGATCTGGCAGCGTCCTCCAACATGTTGACTGTGCTGATTGTCGGTAACGTGGTCCTGCTGTTGCCGATCGGCTGGCTGATTGATCAAACGGACCGGCGCATGGTGCTGGCCGGACTGGGCGCGCTGACATCGATCTTGCTGCTGGTGCTGCCGCTGGTGGCCGGTACCTGGGTGCAATGGCCGGTATTGTTCATTGTCGGGGCCAGTGGCTATGGCATCTACACCTGCGCGCTGGCCATATTGGGAGATCGCTATTCCGGACACCAACTGATAGCGGGATCGTCGTCGTTTGCCACCATGTGGGGGGCAGGCGCACTTTCCGGGTCACTGATTGCCGGCGGCGCCATGCAGGTTTGGGGGCCGCATGGTCTTCCGCTGTCGCTTTCGGTGTGCTTCGGTATGTTCCTGATTGGAATGTGGCTGCGCCGCGCGCAGCAGCAAGCATAATCGTGATCTGAAGGGCAACAAGACATATGACCATGAACAAGACCGTTCGACTGGCTCGCAGGCCGCATGGCGAGGTGCAGCGGGAGGATTTTGCAATTGCCGAGGAGGCATTGAGCGATCCGGCTGAAGGCCAGTTTCGCGTAAAATCCGCCTATGTCTCACTGGACCCTGCCATGCGCGGCTGGATGAATGACAGCAAATCATATGTCCCACCGGTCGGCCTTGGCGATGTCATGCGGGGGTTTGTTTCCGGAACGGTGGAGGCCTCGCGCCATCTGAAGTTCAAGGAAGGCGATACGGTTTCCGGGCTGATGGGCGTGCAGTCCCACAACATGACTGACGGGCGCGGGGTGACCAAGGCCGATACATCACTTGCGCCCCTGCAGACCTGGGTCGGTGGCCTGGGCATGCCGGGTCTTACCGCTTATTGCGGCCTGACCTATGTCGGTGAACCGAAGAAAGATGAAACCGTCGTGGTGTCGGCTGCATCCGGTGCCGTCGGACAGGTCGTCGGCCAGATCGCCAACATTTACTGCTGCCGGACGGTCGGTATTGCCGGCGGGCCTGACAAGTGTGCTGCCCTGAAGGAGGAGTTCGGTTTCGATGCCGCCGTTGACTACAAGAAAGGCTGGCTGGCCGATGATCTCAAGGCGGCGTGTCCCGACGGCATAGATGTGAATTTCGAAAATGTCGGCGGAGACATTCTGGATGCCGTGCTGCCGCTGATGAACTTCAGGGGTCGGGTTGCCATCTGCGGCCTGATTGCATCCTACAATGCCACGGCGCCGGTGCCGGGACCGTATAATTTCCGCTCCATACTGGTGAACCGGTTGCGGGTGCAGGGGCTGATTGTGTTTGACTTCATCGACAAGTATCCCGAAGCCTACAAGCAGCTTGGCACCTGGTACAAGGAAGGCAAGCTGACGTTCAGGGAAGATGTCCGCGAAGGCGGTCTAGACGCATTTCCGGACGTATTGAAGCTACTTTATACCGGTGGCAATTTCGGTAAATTGATCCTCAAGGTCTAGCTCTTGAACTCATAAACAGGATCAAGATGGCGTTGAAACCGCAAAAATATGCGAGGAAAAGCTCGCCGGACGGGCTGGCGGCCCGTTCAAGAGCTTTGACGCGGCAGATTGCAGCGGTTTCATCGTCCGGAGGATATGATCAATTTGCCCGGCTACAGCGTTGCAAGTTCTTGAAAACCGCAAGGTTTCCTGCGAACTCGCGCCTTGTATCCAGGCAAATTGACTCATACCATATTGACCCTGTTTATGAGTTCAAGAGCTAGATCATGGAATACGATCCGGGGCGCGAGACCTGCCCGCTGCCATATTCGCCGTTCAAGAGTTGTACCGTGCCGCGGCCGATCGGATGGCTGTCGACAATCAGCCAGGCAGGGGTGGCGAACCTTGCGCCTTACAGCCAGTGGCAGAACCTGACCTTCGATCCGCCCATGGTGATGTTCGCGGCAAACCGCTACCCTGACGGCCGTGTCAAGGATACCGTGCAAAATGCCCAGGCGACCGGCTGGTTTGTTTGGAACATGGCGACCTGGGAGTTGCGCGATGCGGTCAATATATCGGCCATGGCGCTTGCTGCCGATGAGGACGAGTTCGCCCATGCCGGTGTTACCAAGAGCCCGAGCGTGCACTGCGCCGTGCCGCGCGTAGCCGAAGCGCCGGCCCACTTCGAGTGCCGGTATCTGTCCACCCATACATTGCAAGGCGATTCGCCGGTTGGCACGGTCGACGTGGTGTTCGCCAGGGTCGAGCGTATTCATGTAGCTGATGACTATGTGGATGCTGCCGGAAAGCTCGATATCACAAAGCTGCAGCCTATCGCGCGCATGGGGTATTATGACTACACCGTGGTTCGCGATGTTTTCGAAATGCGGATACCGGATGCAGGCGATACCGCCGCTGCCGGGCTTGAGGGCAAGGTAGTGCGCTGAGTGCGGCGACGGGGATGCAACGCCTAACCGGGACTAACCAGCCTGCTTGTGGGCTCTCAGTACAATCCAGGGTTCGACATCGCCGGCCAGCCCCATGTCCTCGCCCGTCGATGCGTCATCGACGACAAAGCCGGCCTCTACCAGGTGTTCAGACAGTTCCGGCTGCGAATAATAGCTGTATTGGCGCCCCAGGCGGTCACGTACTGAACCGCTTCCAAGCTTCATGCCGATGTGAAAATATCCGCCGGGCCGCAATGCGCGATACAATGCGCCCAGATGCCGGGGGAAGTCTTCGGCTGAGGCATGCAGCAAGCTGAAATTTGCCCATACCCCGTCATAGGCTTCGACCTCGTCAATGGCATCAAATGTCGCCTGGCGTGCCCCGATATCATGAGTGGCATTTGCAAGTTTGACCATTTCGGGTGAGGCATCAACCGCGTCAACCTGCAACCCTTGATTGCGCATTTCAGCGGCAGCGTTGGCGGGCCCGCACCCCAGGTCAAGAACCCTGCCGCCCGGTTTGAGCAGAGCGATAAAGGCTAAAAGATCACGGTCCGGCGCGGCGCGCGTGGCAAATTTGGCGTACGCCTCAACCTGTTTGTTGTAGGCAGCGATGGTTTGGTCATCGGACATTGTATCAAGGCCCCGGCGCAGGATGTGGAATCGGGCAAGTCCGGCAACACATAGAGCATCATCCGATCAAATGGAATCATCTGATCGGATAAAGATGGTCGATTCCAAAATGTTGGAGCAATGAAACCCGTTGCAGAAAAGAACCATGCCGATACCTGTCAGTTCTCCATCACGCCGCCACAATTGTCGGATGATTGGTGGCTATGAAAACACAGTTGACAACCGCTCTTATTCTCATTCTCGCGGCATTTTTTTTCCTGCCGGCAACGGCACAGGACTCACCTCTGGGCGGGATTGCCTGGCAGGTGCAGGATCGCTATCGATTCCTGTCCGACGAGACGTTTTTCACACCGCATCGCAAGGCCAGTGAGGCGTTTGCAGCACTTGAGGCACCGCTTGACGAGTTTGGCCGCAAGCAGATTGATGGCGAGTGGGTCGGTCCGGTCCAGTTCGTCGAACGCAGGCTGGCAACCAGTGCCATCAAGAACGGCCACGATGGCTGGGCGGCGCAGGCCTATACCACCAGCAAGGACGCGTTTACCTGCTGGGACGCCGGCCGCCGGCGGGTGCGCGATGACTGCCTGAAGGCAGATGACGCAGCCGGGTCAAGGCTGTTCCCCGCGCAGGTCACCATATCGGCTTCGCTCGATGCCACCGCTGCCCAGGTATTCGCAGGCAAGCAGTGCGAATGGTTCCTGCACACCGGTGCAGATCAGGACTGGCGCAGCGTCATACAGGTTGACTGCGTAAAACCCGCCCAACTGATTGTGCCCGTCAATGAGCAGTTTTCCATGCTGGCGCGCGTGCTCGACCCGGCCAGTGCAACCGGTATGCTGACCCAGGTGAGCAGCGTGTACCAGCAGGTGCAGGGCCGTCTGGTTGCCGGATTTGGCGACAGCTTCGGATCAGGTGAAGGCAATCCCGATTACCCGGCAAATTACTCCAAATCCGTAACACTGGCAGACACGGCGCGTCCACAACCCACAACCTTGCCGCACTGGCTTGATCCGGCGTGCCATCGGTCGGTCTATTCGCATCAGCAGCGCATTGCCATGCAGCTTGCCGCCGAAAACCGCCATGCGGTGGTGAGCTTT
>JBDNEZ010000354.1:0-5004 GCA_041690095.1 Anderseniella sp. | reverse complement strand
GACGAAAAACTGGCCGTCTGCCGCATTGAACATCGTTCGCATCCTGGCTTTGGATGAATTGATGACGTCAACCAGTTGACTCGACGCTGGGTTGTCGCGGCCCTGATTGTCCGGAATGGCAGCAAACCTGGCCGACGTCTCGACCACAGATTTTAATGTGAGTGCACCGCCGGCGTTCTCAAAGAACACCCGAGGCCCCTGAAACGGACACGTATCTACATGGGCAAAGCGGTCGCGCACCTGGTCCAGCAGACCAGCCTTATCGGTAATCATCTTCAAACTCCGTGGATTAGAATCAGTTTTATCTGCCACCGGTCCTGGTTAGCCTTTTTCGCGCATCAATCGTGCCTTGTCTCGCTGCCAGTCGCGCTTTTTTTCCGTCTCGCGCTTGTCATGAACTTTCTTGCCCTTGGCAAGTGCGATTTCCAGTTTCACCCGGCCACGCTCATTGAAGTAGATCTTCAATGGCACAATGGTCAGCCCTTCCCGGTCCACCGCCTGGCCAAGCCGGGCAATCTCGCGGGCATGGGCCAGCAGCTTGCGAATGCGGCGCGGCTCATGGTTGAACCGGTTGCCCTGATTATATTCGGGAATATGCGCGTTGATCCACCACAGCTCGCCATTTTTCACCTGGACATAGCTTTCGGCTATGGTTGCCTTTGAGGCGCGCAGCGACTTGACCTCGGTACCGGTCAGCATGACACCGACCTCAAGGCTGTCCATGAGCTCGAAGTCAAATCGGGCGCGGCGATTGTCAGCTATGACAGGGTTGCCGGAGCGTCGTTTTGCACCACCACTTTTGGAAGACATGTTACGGCACCCGTTCCAGCAATCAGTTCAACAGGCCGGCATGGACCATGGCGGCCTTGACCTGCTGGCGCGCGCCCTCTGTTGCCGGCATGATCGGCAGCCGGGCATCTTCAAGTGCGTGGCCCAGAAGGCTCACTGCGTATTTGACCGGTGACGGGCTGGTTTCGCAGAACAGTGCCGAGTGCAGCGGCATCAACCGGTCCTGAATCGACAGCGCCTTGGCATAGTCCCCGGCAAGCGTTGCTTCCTGAAATTCTGCGCACAGTCGCGGCGCCACATTCGCCGTTACCGAAATGCACCCGGTGCCGCCATGTGCATTGAACGCCAGCGCCGTAGCGTCTTCGCCGGACAGTTGAATAAACTTTTCACCCGATGCAAGGCGTTGCAGCGATGGCCGCGCAAGATCAGCAGTTGCATCCTTGGTGCCGATGACATTGGCAAAATCCCTGGCGAGACGTGCCAGAGTATCCACCGAGATTTCAGCAACGGTACGGCCCGGCACATTGTATATGAAGACAGGTAGTTCCGGCACCGCCCTGGCCACGGCAGCAAAGTGCTGGTACAGGCCTTCCTGGGTCGGCTTGTTGTAGTACGGCACCACGGAAAGCGCTGCATCAGCCCCTGCTTCATGGGCATGAACCGCAAAATCCACAGCCTCGGCAGTCGAATTGGAACCAGCACCTGCAATGACCGGAATGCGGCCGGCGACGGTTTCCACGGCAATCTCGACCACCAGCTTGTGCTCGTCATGGCTGAGCGTTGGCGATTCACCGGTGGTGCCTACCGGCACGATACCATGGGTTCCTTCCGCAATATGCCACTCGATGAGCTTGCGAAATGCAGCTTCATCCACTTTGGCGTCCCTGAACGGTGTAATCAGTGCGGGAAAAGAGCCGTGAAAGCGTGCGTCCATTTCATAACCTCAAGAATTCGTAAACCATACTGCGCCCGGCAAGGCCGACACAGGTGTCCGTACACTAACAGTGCAGACCCCTGCATTCTTACCGCGATCGCGGCACCATAACCCCACCGCTGCGGTGCGGCAACCGAAAGCTTCAAACCATCCTGACCCCAGACATACGGCCACATCGCAGCCGCAATCTGAGGTTAATCATCCGTGCCGTAGGGTCAGGACCTCGTTGTTAAAGCGGGTCAGACATTGACAACCAGTAAGCTTATTCAGGTTTGCAGGTTTACGCCGTTTTAACCTCTCTGGCGCAAGTGGAAATGGCAGCTTTGATCGAATTGAGGAAAAATCCTCCCGGTCAAACACAGAATCAAGTTATCTGTTCGCGGTTTCAAGATGGTACGAGGACGGCATGAGTTCACTAATTTCCGGATTTTCAGCACTCAAATGCGCGGCATTGGCAAGTGCCGTTGGCCTTGGAATTGCCGTTGGCTGGGCTGACGACGCGTCCGCGCGCGCATCGCAAGGCTCTGATGCGTCTGCAGTCCAGGAACTGCTGACAACCAGCAACGGGCGCTCGCCGGCTCGCAACAGCGCCGTGTCGGCCCGCGCGCTGAAGGCAGCCGTGCAAGACAACTGGCCAGAAGCATTCAATCTGGCTGCCAATTCGCAGGACCAGGCGACGCTGAAGGCCGTCGAATGGCTCTACATCCGAAAAAACCCGACGGATTCCGGGCCTGAGCGGATCATGAACTTTGTAGTCGCCAATCCGGATTGGCCGGCAACCACACCACTGACCCGGGTAGCCGAGTCCATCCTGGCCAGGAAAACCACCCCGATTGAAACGGTTGCAAAACACTTCAGTCGCTTTTCACCCATTTCTGCCTATGGCCATATCGCATATGCCCGCCTGGCATTGGCGCGCAGCGACAAGGCCACTGCAGCAAAGTCGATCAGAAAGGCATGGGTGAACCCCAAACTGCCGGCCCATCTGGAAAAGCAGATTGCCGAAGACTTCATCAGCCTGCTGAGCCAGGATGACCACAAGGCGCGCATGTGGGCGCTGGTCATGGCGCAGGAAACAAACGCCGCGATCCGCGCCGCGAAATACGTGTCCAAAGCACACGCTCATGCTGCACGGGTTGCCCAGATGCTGATCAGGCGCAAGAAGAATGGCCCGGCATATTACAAGAAACTGTCGGCGGCATTCCGCAATCATCCGCCAATGGTTTATGCCTATGCCCGCTGGTTGCGGCGCAATGGCAAGCACTCCTCTGCTTATGATGTGCTGAAAAATGCACCTGCATCGCATGCGGCCCAAATCGATCCGGGGCAATGGTTCGTCGAAAAACGCCTGGCGGCCCGGCATCTGGCCGGTACCGAGTACAAAAAGTACTGGCCCGGCATCTACCGGATGATGGCGGCACACGGCTTTGCCTCCGGCAAGCATTTCATCGAAGCCGAATTCCTGGCGGGTTGGTTCGCTCTGCGCAAACTGTCCAATCCTGCCAAGGCAGCAGTACACTTCAAGCGCATCACGGAAGCAGCAACTACCCGTACTGACGGGTCCCGTGGCTGGTACTGGCTGGGCCGCGCACGGGCTGCAAAGGGAGAGAACGCGCGTGCCGAAGAGGCCTACCGTCAGGCTGCAGCCTCGCCAACCCTGTTTTACGGTCAACTCGCGCTCGCGATACTGGGCAATGGTACGAAGGCGCTGAAATTGACCACAGGAACCGCAACTGCGCGTGCCAAACAAAGCGTCATGTCCATTGAAGTATTCCGGGCAGCCTATCTGCTGGCACAGGCGGGAGGCAGCAAGTATCTGCTGCCGTTCCTGTCTCCCATTGCGCGGGCAGTAAATTCGCGCGATGAAGCAACCGCCGCCATTGACCAGATTCACACATACGCCGGGCATTTTACCGCCATCAGGCTGGCCAAGACATTCGGCAGCAAGGGCATTGATGTCGACAACTGGGCCTACCCGGTTAACGCCATGCCCGCCTGGAAAACCATCAATAACAAGGTTGAACGCGCGGTCGTGATGGGGCTGTCAAGGCAGGAAAGCGAATTCAACGCCGTGGCCGGCAGCCACGCAGGGGCCAGGGGTCTGATGCAGATCATGCCGGGCACCGGCCGGCACATTGCGCGGCAATACAAGATAGCCAATTACAAGACCGACCACCTGACCGCCAATCCCGCCTTGAATGTTGCAATGGGAGAAGCCTATCTCGGCGATCTCATCGAAGACTTCAAGGGCTCGTACATCATGGCCTTTGCCGGCTACAATGCGGGTCCCGGCAACGCGATCAAGTGGATAAAAATCTATGGCGATCCGCGCAAGGGTGACATCGATGCGATTGACTGGGTCGAGTCCATTCCGATCACCGAAACCCGGAAATATGTGCAGAAAGTGATGCAGAACGTACACGTATATCGTACGCGCCTGGACCTCAGGAAATTCACCATGTATCGCGACATCAACCGGGGCGGCAATGGCCTGGCCACAGCAACCGCCGGCGGAATGCCTGCGTCCACTTGTGGTGAAGGCAAGCAGACAATCGCCTCACTTATTTCCGAGTGTTGATCCAGGGTCAGAACGCCGACCAGATCAAGATAATTTTATTCATCCATGCGGATGGATGTAGCCCGGATTACTTCTTTTTCCCGGCAGGCTGCCCACCGCCTGATTTGCCCTGATTTGCAGCTTTGCCTGACCTGCCAGGGCCAAAACGTTTGTTGAACTGGTCCAAATCACCTGCCGCCAGAAGTTTGGCCTGCGCAATCCACGAGTCGCGTTCGATGCGGCCTTTATAGCGCAGATGTTCATCCACCCAGGCAACCTGATCAGTGGTCCAGTCAGCAATCTGGTCAAAGTGGAAATACCCCAGCCCGTGCAAGGTTTTTTCCAGTTTCGGGCCCACCCCGGAAATTATCTGCAGATTGTCCGGTTTACCATTGCGTGCACCGGGCAACCCCTTCGGGCGAGCCGGTTTTCCTGATGATTTTGGCGCGGCAACCGCACTGCTGGGAGGTTTGACTGCAGGTCTGGCCACCGGCCGGACCACTGGTGTTGCAACGACCGGCTTCGATGCAGATACAGGTTCGGGTTTCTCAACCGGAACAGGCTTCGGTATGGGCGCGGCCTGCGGAACGACTGCAGATACCGCCTTTGCATCGCTGACGCCTGGTTCTGCAGACTTTGCCACGGGTGATGTGCCGGCCGTAAACATCGTGCGGAACAAACATCCCAGAATACACCCGATTAGAAACACGAGCAGCATCAGGAG
>JBDNEZ010000353.1:0-2415 GCA_041690095.1 Anderseniella sp. | reverse complement strand
GGAAGTCGGCCAGGTGGTGCTGGAACAACCACGCACAAGCTACCTGGACGAAAGCGCGCTCCAGACCTCACCGCGCGATTACTCCGAAGCAACGGCAAGAGAAGTGGATACTGCTGTCAGAAACCTGGTCGATGAAGCCTATAAGAAAGCCATCGCAACATTGAAAAAGCGGCAGAAAGACCTGAAAAAGGGGGCTGCATTACTGCTTGAACATGAAACCCTGACACCGGACGACTTTCCGCCACTCAAGCCCTTGGCGATTTGACGGGAAAGTCGTGTCAGGTCTCACTTTTTGCGCAACAGCAGCACGGGGGCTCTTGCAGCACGCAGCACACAGGTAGCAACCGTGTCGTCACTGAACGGTTCGCCGTCGAGATCACCTACGACAAAAGACGGCAACAACTGCGCAATGCCTGCAGCAATCGATTGTGGAAATCCCGGTGCATATCGATGCATCGTCATGGCCTGCCTGCTGCCAGTCAATGCCGCGGCGCGCGCCGCGATACGATCAGCATCTGCATTTGTCGCGGCAACCGCAAACAAGTGCAGTGACTTGCTCTGTGCAGCAGCAAGACGGGCAGCCAGAGCAACTGTCCGGACACCTGTTTCATCCCCGTCATCTATGGCCACCACCGGGCCCGGGGACCGAATTGCGCTGTCACGGGCAGCTACGACAATGCCTGCGACATTTGTCGGCCTTAAACGTAGGGCAGCGATCACTGCCTGGATGCCGATACCAGGTGTTTCGCCTGGGACAACAACATAGTCGCCGATGCCAGCCATCGCCTCGACCGTGGCATCGAAATCTCCCTGCCGGATGCTGAACGACCAGTTCACCCTGGCCTTGCCGGCATGCACCGACAAAGCCCGTTTGCATGTGGCAGCTGTGCGCGCAAAAGCCTCGTGCATCGACTGACGTGAAATCTTGCGGGGCTGGGGATCATCGATATCAAGCACGCGCGCGAACGGAAATTCTGCCATGTCGAGCATGATCTCCTCCTGCACGAACAGTCCTATTATCCCCGCGTCGACGACGCCGGCAAGAACCGTCGCTGCAGCGACCGTGCGGTCCACATTGGATGCCGATTTGAGGCCAACAACAATCCGGCAGACGTCACGTTGCTCGCTCAACTCGTTCATGTGTCATCATCCCGCACCTTCGATTGCGCCTGACTAACACCAAACTCCTTTCTGGTCATGGCATACTGGCGCAACTTCGCTTCAACACGGCCATAGACAGACCCATCGGGAAACTCCCCCGAAGCATCGCGCTCACCGGCTGCAATACCGGTCAGCGCTTCGATACCCTGGCTGATGGTTTCCACCGGGTAGATATTGAATTTCCGTTTTGATGCTGCCGCTACAACGTCCGGACGAAGCATGAGATGTTTTATGTTGGATGCCGGAATCAGCACTCCCTGCCTGCCGGTGAGACCGCGCGCACTGCAGATGTCAAAGAAACCTTCGATCTTTTCATTGACGCCACCAATCGCCTGCACCTGGCCATGCTGATTGACCGACCCGGTAACAGCCAGAGACTGACGAAGCGGAACATCGGCAAGGGCTGACAATATGGCATAGAGCTCCGCAGACGATGCGCTGTCACCTTCAACACCACCATAGGACTGCTCGAAGACGACACTGGCCCAAAGCGACATGGGGGTTTCCAGAGCAAAGGTCGCCGACAGAAATCCCGACAGAATAAGCACACCCTTCGAATGCAGCGGCCCACCGAGCTTGGTTTCACGCTCAATATCCACCAGTTGGCCTGCCCCCATGCGCGTGCGCGCAGTAATGCGGGTTGGCTGTCCAAAGCTGAAATTACTCAGCCCAATCACGGACAAGCCGTTGATTTGGCCGATTTTTTCGCCGTCTGTATCGATCAGCACAGTATTGCGCTCAATCGCTTCATAGCTGCGCTCACGGATACGGTCCGAGCGATAAATCTGTTGTGCAATCGCTCGCTCGACATCGCGAACCGCAATGGTTTTACGTTTCGCATCCCGCGCCCAGAAATCAGCCTCGCGCAGCAGGTCGACAAGCAGACCGACCTTGATGGAAAGCCTGTCCGTGTCCTCTGCAAACCGCACTGCCTCGTCAATGACCCTTGCAACTGCAGCAGCAGTGAAAGAAAGTAGAGCGTGCTTGCGGGCAATTGTGGCAATCAGCCTCGCATATAACTTGGTGTTCTCATCCGTTCTGGGAAGCTTCTCATCGAAGTCTACTTCGACTTTGAACAGAGCAGCAAAATCAGGATCAAGAGAGTTGAGCAGATAGTACAGAACTCGCTCTCCGATCAGGACAACCTTCAACTTCAGCGGAATTGGCTCGGGCTCCAGCGATACTGTAGTGACCAGGCTGAGTTCCTCTGCGGCCGAAGCAATCGTAATGGTTTCGCTGCGCAACGCCCGTTTC
>JBDNEZ010000352.1:0-1990 GCA_041690095.1 Anderseniella sp. | reverse complement strand
TAGAATGATGAAAGATCGGTGGTCATGAAGTTGGACAGCGCCGAATAAATGCGGCGGAAGTCGAACTCGTCATAGCCGTTGCGCACCACGCCATCAAGACGGGCGAGATGTGACAGCATCAGGCGCTCAAGTTCCGGCATATCGGCGTCAGGCACCTTGTCTTGCGGCTTGAAGTGGGCAAGCGATCCCAACATCCAGCGCAGGGTGTTGCGCAGCTTGCGATAGGCATCGACATTGGTCTTGATGATTTCGGGGCCGATGCGCTGATCTTCGGCATAATCGACCGAGGCAACCCACAACCGCAGGATGTCGGCACCGTACTGTTTGATGACATCTTGCGGTGCTGTGGAATTGTTCAGCGATTTGGACATCTTGCGGCCGTGCTCGTCCATGGTGAAACCATGGGTCAGAACCGCATCATAGGGTGCCCGGCCCCGCGTGCCGCACGATTCCAGCAATGATGAATGGAACCAGCCGCGATGCTGGTCCGAGCCTTCGAGATACAGATCCGCCGGCCACTTGAGATCTTCACGCTGTTCAAGACAAAACGCATGGGTCGAACCTGAGTCGAACCACACATCAAGAATGTCACGCACCTGCTTCCATTCAGTTGTCGAGTAATCGCCACCCAGAAAGCGTTCTGCTGCACCATCAGCATACCAGGCGTCTGCGCCATCTTTCAGGAACGCCTCGAAAATACGGTTGTTGACGGCTTCATCCTTGAGCACCTCGCCTGCCTCATTGGCAAACACGGCGATTGGCACACCCCATGCCCGCTGGCGTGACAAAACCCAGTCCGGCCTGTCGGCAATCATACCGCGCAAGCGGTTCTGACCGGCAGCAGGTACAAACCGCGTATCATCAATCGCCTTGAGCGCGGTATCGCGCAAGGTCGCGCCATTGATATCGCGGTCCATATAAACAAACCATTGCGGGGTGTTGCGGAAGATCACCGGTTTTTTCGAGCGCCACGAATGGGGATAGATGTGTTTCAACCGGCCACGGGCAAACAGCATACTGGTTTCGATCAATGCCTTGATGACGGCATCGTTGGCTTTACCCTTGTCACCCTTGTCGGTGATGACCTGTTCGCCTTCAAACCCGGGCGCATCGCTGGTAAAGCGGCCGTCCGGTCCAACGGTAAACGGGATTGTCGGATCAATACCGCGCGCTTCAAGCGCGCCGGCATTGTCCATCCAGATGTCAAAGTCTTCGCGACCATGGCCGGGTGCGGTATGGACGAAGCCGGTACCGGCATCATCAGTGACGTGATCACCGTTGAGCAACGGAATATCGAATTCATAGCCCCTGCCGCGCAGCGGATGAGCGCAGGTCATCGCCGCCAGATCGCTTGCCGTTACATCCGAGAGACGTTTGTATTGCAACTTGGCCTTGGTAAAGGACTCCTCGGCCAGATTGTCGGCAAACAACAGTTTCTCTCCTGCCTGGGGCCCGAAGTCGTTCTCTGCGCCGGTGACTTCATACAGACCGTAGCTGATCCGGTCCGAGTATGAGATCGCGCGGTTGCCGGGGATCGTCCACGGCGTCGTGGTCCAGATAACAACGCATGCATCCTTCAGCGCATCTGCACCGGCGATCACCGGGAACTTCACCCACACCGTATCCGACTGGTAATCGTGATATTCAACTTCCGCCTCAGCCAGTGCGGTGCGCTCGACGACCGACCACATGATCGGTTTGGAGCCTCGGTACAACTGGCCTGACATGGCAAATTTCATCAGTTCCCAGGCAATGCGCGCCTCGGCTTCGAAATTCATTGTCAGATACGGGTTTACAAAATCGCCAACCACGCCCAGGCGTTTGAATTCTTCCGTCTGAACACCGATCCAGTGCCTGGCGAACTGGCGGCATTCCTCACGGAATTCATTTACCGGCACGTCATCCTTGTCTTTGCCCGCAGCGCGGTATTTTTCCTCGATCTTCCATTCGATCGGCAGCCCGTGACAATCCCAGCCCGGCACGTAGTTGG
>JBDNEZ010000351.1:0-3375 GCA_041690095.1 Anderseniella sp. | reverse complement strand
TACCCTGGTGGCCCACCACCGCCTCCGACAGCGGTGTCAGCAGAGAATTGATCAGCATGGTCAAGCCTTGCGGGTTTTCCTTGTACTTCTCCGATATGGTGGTGAAACCGCGAACATCGGAAAACAAAATTGTCATATTCTTGGTTTCGCCACCCAGGATCAGCTTGTCGGGATCCTCGGTCAGTTGCGCCACCATGTCCTGTGACAGGTATTGTCCGAATGCGGTGCGAATCCGTCGCCGGTCTATTTCTTCCTGCAGGTAACCCATGATAACCAGAACGCCAGACACGGCCAGCGATGTCATCAGCGGAAACGCGTAATCGAATATCATGCCCTTCTGGTCAAACGCCCACCACGACGCGCCCACAACAGCGGCTGCCACCAGCGCGCCGGCGAAAATCGTGACCATTGCGCCGAGGCGCGGCAGCAAAGCTATCAGACACAACCCGATCAACATGGCCAGGCTGATTTCCATGCCACTTGCCCAGGCAGGACGTTGCAGCAGGGATTTGCTCAATACGGCGTTGATGAGTTGCGCATGCGCCTCCACGCCGGGCATTGCCGCTTCTACCGGTGTTGCCTTCAAATCATGCAGGCCGGTCGCTGATGTGCCCAGCAGCACGATACGTCCCTTGAAGATACTGGTATCAACCCGGTCGGCCAGCAGATCAGCCGCCGATACAAACAGTTTTGGATCGTGAGCATGAAAATGCATCCACGCCTTGGCATTCTTGTCGGTTGGCATGGCAACACCGGCCAGCACCACAGACTCGACACCGGCATCACCGGACCTGATCAACACCGTTGTCTGACCGGTTGCCACGCGCAGCAATTCAAGGCTGAGAGACGGCAGCAACTTGCCCTGCGCCATCATGACCAGCGGCATTTTGCGAAGTACACCGTCGTTCTCCGGGCGAATGGATACCATGCCCCGGCCTTGCGCCCTGGCTTCCAGTTCCGGCACATTCCTGACCATGCCGGGATAGCTGTCGAGAAACCGCTGCGGATCAGGGCCGAGCATCGCGATCGGCGATTGTTTCAGTTCGCTCGCGTGCCATTGCTTAAGCTCTTCATGATAACCGGTCTGCCCCAACACGACACGAGTCCGGGTCATGGCCTCGGCGAAGACCTCATCATTGGATTTCATTTTCCTCAGGCGGTCGGCGATTGCCTTGTCATAGGCCTCGACAATGCTGGCCACATTTGCAGGCGACGTCCTGTCATGCTCGGGAAACAATACATCCAGACCCACGACGACGGCACCAGCCTGTCCGACCTTGTCGATGATTTTGGCCAGCACCGAGCGGGGCCACGGCCATTGTCCCAATTCATCAAGGCTCTTTTCATCAATATCGACGATGATGACCTGCTGCGGCGTCGGCTTGGGATCCAGTGCAAGCTGGTACAGATCGAAAGTCTTGAGGCGCAGGGTTTCCAGCGGTGCCGGATCAACAACACGCAAGCCCACCATCGCCACCAGCAGTATCAAGGCCAGCAATCGACTGATATTCGTTCTGTTCAGAGATTTTAACAGAACCGCCTCCCAACCTGACATGCCCCAGCATTTCCGGGTTGCGATACTGGTCTAGTTGACAGGCTTTGGGAATACCCTTGGGCAATGAACGCCGTACATATACACGCAATTGTCGACCGGGCAAAAACGGGGGCATAGCCAGTCTGGAGCCGTTTCGGGCAAAAAGCCGTGAATGGAGAATCGGTGCCGTTATGGTGCGGTCGAGAAGACTCGAACTTCCACGGGTGTTACCCCACAGCGACCTCAACGCTGCGCGTCTACCAATTCCGCCACGACCGCAAATCGTAAATGCCAGGTAGGCTGGATGCAGCGTGTAACAGCGCCGCCCGACCAAATCAAGCCCTCAAAACACCGACATTGGATGTGCCCGGTATTTGTCGTAAACTGTCGTCCATGAACACAAGCCGTGACACTCTCGCAATCGATAACAGCACACTTGCCGATGGCGCGCCTGTTGAATGGCGCGTAGAGTCAGGCCTGGTGGATTATGAGGCCGCGGTGGCCTTCATGGAAACGCGCGTCGCGGCTATCGCGGCCGGCGATGCGCCGGAACTTGTGTGGTTGGTGCAACACCCTGCCCTGTACACGGCAGGCACCTCGGCACAAGCCTCAGACCTGGTGGATGGCAACCGGTTCCCGGTGCACAAGACCGGGCGCGGCGGACAATACACCTATCACGGGCCGGGCCAACGGGTGGCCTATGTGATGCTGGATCTGACCGCACGCGGTCAGGATGTACGCCGCTTCGTGGCTCAGTTGGAAGACTGGCTGATCAGGACCCTGGATGCATTCAATGTAAAAGGCGAACGGCGCGAAGATCGTGTCGGTGTCTGGGTGCGCAGACCCGACAAAGGTGCTGACGTGGAAGACAAGATTGCGGCCATCGGCATTCGGGTGCGCAAGTGGGTGACCTATCACGGCATCAGCCTGAACGTGGAGCCGGATCTTGAGCATTTTTCCGGTATCGTAGCGTGCGGCGTTACCCGGCACGGGATCACCAGTCTCGTCGACCTGGGCCTGCCGGTCGACATGCATGATGCCGACCTTGCGCTGAAGGCGCAGTTTGAACGGGTCTTCGGCCCTATTCAAACTCCATGATCACCGCGTCCACTGCCAGGTTGGCACCGGCTTCAGTATGAATGACCTGTACCGTGCCGTCTCGCTCGGCGCGCAGAATGTTTTCCATTTTCATGGCTTCCACGACAGCCAGCTTTTCGCCCACCTTGACATCCTGACCCTGTTTCACATCGATCGACACCACCAGTCCGGGCATCGGACACAGCAGTTTCTTTGAGGTATCAGGCGGCAGTTTCACCGGCATGAGCTTCACCAGTTCGGCCTCACGCGCGGTATAGACATGGGCGTTTACTTCAGAGCCTGCATGAGACAACCGGAATCCGTTCATCCGGGGTCGCACCTGCACCGAGACGGCGTGGCCGTTGATCTGGCCCCGCCACACCGGTTCGCCGGGAGACCAATGGCTCTCGACCGCTGCTTCACGTCCGGCCACCTCCAACCGGAACAGCTTGCCTTCACAGCCGAGTATTTCGCCATCCAGCCATTCGTCTCCGACCCTGACACTGCGCAGGGCAGAAAACTTCACCGGTCGCCCGCCCATTTGCCCCGAAATTCCGCGCTTGCGCTGATTCAGTACGTGGTCGCAGACGACCGCCACAGTCGCGATGTTGAACATCACGGCATCAGTCAGATCCGCACCAGCAAAACCGTCGGGAAACTCATCGGTGATGAAGCTGGTAGACAAGTCGCCGGACTGCCAGCGCGGATGCGCCATGATGGCTGATACAAACGGGATGTTGTGCTGGATGCCATCCACATAAAAC
>JBDNEZ010000350.1:0-8257 GCA_041690095.1 Anderseniella sp. | reverse complement strand
CATCTGATCGAGAATTTCTTCGCAAAACTCAAACAATACCGCGCAATTGCAACCAGATATGACAAACGGGCTATCGCATTCCTCGGTGCAATCCATCTCGCTGGGGCAATCATTTGGCTCAATTGATGACAGGCCTTAGGGTGACTGACAAAAATTAATAAACACTTCGACAATACCAATGTTCTTTAGCGTTTAAAAACAGTATAGCTATATTGAAAACGCCAGTTGCTTGAAAGGTCATGCTAAACTCACAGTCGCAAGACATTGTTTCATAACGATATTCAACCAACGTGCCAGACCCTATTCATAACAGCAGCATTCATAACAGCAGCGGTCCTTGTGCTTGATCCAAGTGAGTCCAATTTTTCATACCGATTGAATTGATAGTAGCGGGCTGATTGACAGGGTTATTCCAAGCTTTACTGAGATAACCCTTACCCATCGCAGATATCTGTCTGGCCCCACTGACAATCAGTCCCGTAGATGGGCGTTGCGTGTAATATGTTTCCGCCATTTCTTTCGCAGTGCCATCAGGGTGCGCCCGATTTCGGGTAAGTGGGTCCATGAATACCCGGTTGGGTACCTCAAGTTTTCCAACTGTTGTGGGGGTAATACCAGATCTCAGCAACAGCGACCCATTTCACCGGAGCGATTTTTTCCGCCGGCAAGGCGCGTGTCGCGCCGTGGTACATGTACCACAAGCGGCGCGCAACGTAGCCGGCGGGAAAAACCGCCCGGCCCTTGGGGTGGGTCATAGCGGCCTATCGGGTGCGTTGCAGTGCTTGCCCGAGTGAACCGCTATGATCCCATGAAATGGATCGCTGTTGCTGAGATCTGGTATAAACAGAAGCGAACGGTCAGACCTTTCAGACCCCGGCAGATGTCAATGAACACAATGACTGGCACACCGAAGTCGATAAATAGTTCCCGAGTTATGATGTTTTGTGCGCCAATGCAGGTCTGGGTTCCCTGAAACTTTACTTCCTCAGGCAACCAAATCGACGCAGGTGAGTTTGGTACCTGATGGATTTAAAACGAGGTGACCCATGATCAAATGGATATTGATACTCCTTGCAGTAGCTGCAATCGCAAGTTTGTTGGGATTTCGGGACGTGGCAGGCGTTGCCGGTACCGGCGCGAAAATCTTGATAGCAATTGTCCTGATTCTGTTTGTACTTGTCCTGCTCGGCGTGTTTGCGATCGTCTGAACCAGCGGCCGGCTCGCAGCTCACTATGATAACTGTGATGAGCCCCATGACCTGCTCCCGGTCTCATGAACATCCAGTCAGGCCAACCTCGTATATTGCACGAGCCCAATAGGGTTGAGACGGTTGATACCGCTTCCTTGGTAATACCAAAGGAACTGACTATTGATGGCCCAAAATCTCAAAAGTCAGGAAATAGGTCTCCTGGGTTGGAGGCCCGTGCGCTATGACGAAAGCCGCCAGGAAGCGGCGCGATCCTTTGACGTTTGAAGCGCCTCCAGAACGATCTGTCTGGTGAGGTTCACTGCGTCATGCAACCCTGCTTCTGTTACTTTGTCACGGGTATCCTGTGTAGTCAGAACAAACCGGGTAGCTGCTGAAGGGTCATTGAAACCGGCGACCAGTCGAAATGCAGGGATCCCGGCTTCTGCGAAATTACCATGATCGGAATTCATTTGCAGCGGCCGGAAGGTGTCCAGCGGTACGCCGGCTTGCTCAGCCTGCCTGAGAAGAAACGGTTCAACATTGGAAAAACCACTGGTCAGGGCGGTTAATGTCGTTCCCAGGCCAACCGAGTCCACATTGACATTGAGGATAATGGCATCGCGCTCATTCGCGGGCAAACTCGCAACATAGTGGGCGGACCCGGTCAGCGCCCATTCTTCTACATTGAACATCGCAAGCCGCAAACCACGCTTTGCATTGGCTATTTGCGGGGCCAGATTACGTGCCACGGCCAAAATCACCGCAAGTCCCGATGCATTGTCTATTGCGCTCTCCGCAAGGTCATGGCCGTCAATATGTGCTGACAACACGACCCATTCGTCGGTTTGACCCGGCATATCAAACATCAAATTGCTGGCGTGTGCCGGCGCTTCGTCTGCCTCGATGATCATGCGGGCGCTTGGTCGTCCAGATGACGTGCGTTTGAACATCGTCGCTGTGTTCTGGCTGATACCCATGGCAGGGATGCCCGGCTCTTCTCCGCGGCCAGATGAACCAGCAACCGGGCTGTCGACGAGCGGACCCACGATCAGAAATCCGACTGCGCCAGCCTCAACTGCTGCACGGTATTTGAAGCGGCGATGAATGGTTCCCGCACTGAACATCAACTCATGCCGCACCATTACAATGCGTCCGGGAATTTCAGGTGCATGTGCTGCAAATTCTTCCGGTATTCCCCTCCCCAGATCAATGACTTCCGCCTTCAATCCGTCACCGTTCGTCGACGCTGAACGCACCAGCGGCTGACACGCCACAGATTGTCCTTGCGGACCGAACAGTTCGGATTTACGGGCGCGCCAGGTAATAAAGGGAACCGGTCGAATTTGGCACTCGACTCCGGTAGCATCACGACCCAAACCCGCCAGCAGTTCGCATGCCCTCACTTCACTTTCAGTGCCAGACAGGCGCCCACCGGTATCGCAGATACTTTCGAAGTCACGCCATAGCTGCACATCCCCATTGTGTGCCGTTGCTGTCTTGCACTTAGTCATTGTCATTCTTCTCCTCAAATACCGGACCTGTTTTCAATTTTTCATCAAGCATTTCAAGCACGTCCTCCGCCAATCTGGTTGGCGGTCTCAACGAGCTGTAAAATACCCCGATCTCATATTTGAGTTCCGGTTCGAACTTGCGAACCTCCAGCCCCAGCGAGCGGAATGTATGAGCAGACCAGCAGTCAACAATAGACACACCAAGACCCGCAGCGACCATGCCGCAAATGGAGCTGAAATATTCAACCTCTGCAATGGCGTTAAACTCGGCGCCTGCATCTACCATCGCACTGCGCAGTCTGTGGCCGATCAATCGTCCCGGATCCATGCCGACGAACGGCAGTCCTGAAATGTCACTTGCCTTGATGATCTTCTTGTCAGCCAGTGGATGTCCGGATGGCACTATAGCGACACATTCAATCGTGTACTTTCGCAGTTCAATGCCGGCCAGTTCAATCGGCAGTTCGGTAATACCGATATCAACCGAAGCCGCCTCGAAAACGCTGCGAACACCTTCGGACGTGCGGTTGATCATCTTGACAAGCGCATCGGGGTGACGGACTGAAAACTTTGCCATCAGTTCCGGCAACACAGATACAGAAGCGCTGGGGTGACTGGCAATCACCAGCTTGCCGGCCGCGCCTGTACGAATGGTTTCGGATACCTGCTCAAGGCGATCGATCATGCCCATGGCGCGGGCAACTTCCTTATGGAATTGCAACCCCTTTGCAGATGGCTTGAGGCGGCGACCTGATTTTTCAAACAACCGGAACCCTACCAGCGCTTCCAGCCGCGAGATCTGCGCACTGACCGCGGGTTGGGTCAGGCCAAGGACACGAGCAGCATCCGTCACGGACCGGTTCTCCATTACTGTTCTGAACGCTTCCAGAAGCTTTATGTCCATATCATAAATTTTCTTTATTGATTTTTGTATTTTTTAAAAATATGGTCCACTAAATCAAATTAGTCAAACGATCAGCCCAAAAAACACATAACCAAAATTTCTCAATATGTAAATTATTTCGTTCAGGTGTAGATTTGACGCCCCAGGGAGAATGATCAATGCGGAGTGAGAATCTCATTCAAGTCGACAAGCTCAGCAAGAGTTTTGGCGATAATCAGGTCTTGAAGAATGTGACACTCCCGGTCACCGAAGGCGAAGTCGTCTGTCTGATTGGTCCGTCTGGTTCTGGCAAAACAACATTGCTGAGATGTATGGCATTGCTTGAAACGCCCTCTGCCGGAAACGTCATGATGAACGGTGCCGTAATATCCGCTCCTGAAATCGATGCCGTCATCAAGAAGGCTGCGGCCACGGTACGTCCGGACATCGGCATGGTCTTCCAGCACTTCAATCTGTGGCCTCATATGACTGTGCTCCAGAATATAATCGAAGCACCGATGAAAGTGCGTGGATTGGACCAGTCGGCGGCAAAAGCAGCGGCCGACAAGCTTCTCGGCAAGGTAGGCCTTGCCGACAAGCGTGACGCGTATCCCTCACGATTGTCGGGTGGCCAGCAGCAGCGTGTCGCAATTGCCCGGGCGCTGGCAATGAATCCCAAAGTGATGCTGTTTGATGAAGTGACGTCAGCCCTTGATCCCGAGCTCTGCCGCGAGGTGCTTGTGGTCATGCGCCAGCTGGCCGACGAAGGCATGACCATGATTATCGTAACCCACGAAATGGGCTTTGCGCGCAATGTCGGCTCGCGTGTGGTTTTCATGGATCATGGTGAAATTGTCGAAGAAGGCCTGCCCGCCCGGTTCTTCAGCAATCCGGAAACAGATCGCGCGCAACAATTTCTGCAACAGTTCGAGAACTAGAACTAGAGAGAAATCAAAAAAGGAGACTGTAATGTTTACACGCATAAGCCTGAGCGCCCTGATGGTTGCCGTGGCGTTTGTCGCAACGACATTCGCCGCCGGAATCGCCACGGCCCAACAAACCGAGTCACGTCTTTATGAGGTAACAAAGAGCGGCACCTTGAAAGTCTGCCAGTATCCTCTCTACTACTCAATTTCATACCGCAATCCAAAAACCGACATCATCGAAGGCATCGACGCTGATCTGTCAAAGGAACTTGCCAAAGAACTCGGTACGGAATTGGAAATCGTTGAATCAAGCTTTGGAACATTCATTGCTGACCTGCAGACCGGCAAGTGCCAGATCGGCATGTTCGGCATTGGCGCAACCTTGAAACGCGCCCAGTCAGTTGCCTTTTCCAAGCCCTATCTTCTGACCAGCATCTATGGAGTAGCACGAAAAGGTGGTCCAATCAGTGATTGGGCAGACATCGACAAACCTGGCATGCGTGTCGCAGTTACCCTCGGCAGTTACATCGAGCCCTTCATGAAAGGGTATTTGAAAAACGCCGAACTGATAGCAGTCGCTCCACCGGCCTCGCGTGAAGGTGAACTGATGGCCAATCGTGCAGATGTCATTATGACGGATTATCCGACCGCGATAAAAGTGACGGATGAGTTCGATTGGGCGCTTACGGTGAAACCCACTGAAACGTTGCGCCTGACGCCCTATGCCTACGTGGTGCCGCAAGGCGATCAGATCTGGCTCAACTACATCAATCTGTTCGTTGATACCATCAAACTGGACGGCCGGCTGCAACACTATGCCGAGAAGAACAAGCTTGGTCCGATTGTTGCGCCCTGAGGCTGGAGCAAAATTGGGTCAACGAACCCTGTGAATTAATTCACTTCGTAGAGCTTGCGCGAACCTGGTCCCCGGGCAACTCCACTGCCCGGGGCGTTCCAACACTGGACGGAGAGAGTTCATGTTTTCATATCAGTTCCGCTGGGACGTCATCGGGCAGAACCTGGACTTCCTGATGTCCGGGTTGCAGATGACCCTCACTGTATCGGCAATAACTCTGGTGCTCGCCATGATCGGGGGATTGTTTATCGCCCTGCTGGACATGTCGAAATACTGGCCTGCAAGAGCTGTCGGGCTGACATTCGGAGAAATCATTCGCAACACACCGATTCTGATTCAACTGCTCTGGGTTTACTACGTCCTGCCAATGGTGCTCGGCATCAATATCACTGCGTTCGTCGCAATCATCATCGGGCTTTCGGTTTATTCTTCCGCGTTCATAGCAGAAGTCTATCGAGCCGGCATTCAGGCGGTACCGGTCGGCCATCGCGAGGCCGCCCAGGTTTTGGGACTTTCGCCCCGGCAGACCTTCACCAGGATTATATTGCCGCAAGCCTTGCGCATGACCTTGCCACCGCTGGCTGCAAACTTTGTGCAGCTGATAAAGTATTCCTCACTCGGTGCAGTGATTTCGGTGAGTGAAATCACCCGTCGGGGCATGGAGTTGTCGGCTTCTATCTTCCGTCCACTCGAAGTGTTTACCTTCATCGCCTTCGTCTATTTCTTCATCTGCTGGCCGCTCGCCATGGGAATCCGCTTGCTGGAGCGCCGCTTGTCTCAACGTTAAAGTCCAACAGAAACGAACAGAACCTGATCATGACCACTGTCAAAAATCTGGATGACGACCATCTATATTCGAAACCGGTAACATTCATGGGCGTACCTGCGGCAACCCAGGTTAAAGGCGCTGGCGCCGCGATATTGGGGTGCCCGTTCGATTGCGGGACGCACGCGTTCCGCGTCGGATCTCGTCAGGGTCCGCAAGCCATACGAAATCAATCTGGTCTGATCCGGCGATACCAGTCTGACTATGCCGATTACGATGCACTCGAGCGTCTCGGTGTTGTCGATTGTGGCGATGTACAACTTGTTCCGTCACGAATTGAAGAGGCATTTGAGCGTATTGAAGAGGCCGCCTGGCGTATAGCTGACGCAGGCGCCGTCCCCATCGGATTTGGCGGTGACGGCAGCGTATCGCTGCCATTGATCAGGGCAGCTGCCAAGGTTCATCCCAATATCGCGGTCCTGCACATCGACAGCCATACGGATGCCTACCCTGTTGATCCCGAGCATTCATATGATGCAGCTACCCAGTTCACCCATGCGGCACTTGAACAGTGCTCAAGTGCGAGCCGGTCATTTCATGTCGGTCTTCGCGGATCCACCGTTCAACCGGGGGTTTATGATTACGGCCGCAGCCTCGGATATAATCTCATTACAATGCGCGAGTTCTGGCAACGCGGGCCTGAACAGGTTGTGGCTGAGATTGTCGCCACGATTGGCGATAGCCCGCTCTATCTGTCATGGGACATGGATGTCTTTGACCCGTCGTGCGCTCCTGGTGTCTGCACCCCCGTATGGGGTGGTCTTTCATCACGCGAAGGGCTTGATCTGTTGCGCAGCCTTGCTCCGTTGAACATTGTGGCAGCCGACATCAATACTGTAAGCCCGCCTCAGGACGTGAACGGCATGACCGCCTTTCTGGCGGCAGCTGTAACCTATGAAGTTCTGCTTCTCGTCGAAGCACGTCAGGCAGCAAATGCGGATGAAACAGCCCATGACAATTAACTCGGGAATCAATTTGCCATTTGACGCAGCGTTTTGCCTGAAGGCAGCACAAGCCGCACACTCTGATATAATTCAACTTACCCAAAAACTGGTGCGCTGCGACAGTCAGACACCCCCGAGCGATACGCAACGCAGCGCTGAAGTTGCTATATCGTTCCTCTCCGAATTACCCGGCATCGATATCAAACGGTACCCCAGCGTCCCCCCGGTAATGAATGTTGTCGCCCGGCTCAACGGTGGTTTGCCGGGGCCAAAACTGGTCTTGAGCGGACATCTCGATACCTACCCAATTGGTAATCCGGATGACTGGACGGTTGATCCTCTGGGTGGCGAGATCAGCGACGGTCGTCTGTATGGCCGCGGTTCTGCCGACATGAAAGGTGGCGTTGCCGTTCTCTTGTGGGTGATGAAAGTCTTCGCAGAACTCGACCGGCCTTTCCCTGGTGAACTGGTGCTGGCACTCGCTGGCGACGAGGAATCCATGGGCGAACTGGGTACACAATACCTGATCGATACAGTTCCTGAAATCCATGGTGATGCAGTGATTGTTGCCGATGTCGGATCACCGACCATTGTGCGCTGCGGCGAAAAAGGCATGATCTGGATTGATCTGGCCGCTGAAGGGTTGTCCGCGCACGGCGCGCACGTCCATCGTGGTAACAATGCCATTGATGCGCTTGTCGATTGCGTTACAGCCCTTAGATCCCTTGAGACAATTCCGGTCCAATTGCCTGACGACGTCGCAAACATCATGATTGAAGCTGAGCCGCTGTCAGAACCCCTCGGGGGACAGGGAGAGCGGGCAGTGATGAGCAGGGTAACCGTCAACGTTGGCCGTATTGATGGTGGTATATCGGCTAATCTCGTCGCAGATCGGGCGATGGCACAGCTTGACATACGTTTGCCCATGGGAACGGCTGTGGCAGACATCGAAGCGGAAATAATGCGCATCATGGCTGATCATCCGCAGGTTCAACAAAAAATAACCCGGCGCTATGAACCAAGCTGGACACAGCCCCATCACGCCATCGTTCAGGCATGCATTGCATCAGCCACAGACGTCTTGCAACAACCGGTATGCGCAAACATGCGGGTTGGAGCAT
>JBDNEZ010000349.1:0-19394 GCA_041690095.1 Anderseniella sp. | reverse complement strand
CGACATTGATGAAATCATAGCTCGTTGCAAACGCGCTTTCGACGGTGTTGTGGAGTCAATGGTACGCGCAGGCACCTGGAGGCCTAATTGAGATGACAAGAATTGAACGACTGGGTGTTGGGGGAATTTATCCTGCTGTTGTCTGCCCGTTGTCACCGGATTTTCAGGTCAACGAACCCGCACTGGCAGAACACATAAAATCTCTTGACCAGATTCCCGGGGTCAACGGATTTCTCGTCAACGGGCATGCGGGCGAAAACTCCACCTTGACCAGGGAAGAAAAACTTAAAGCAGTGGAGATCGCACGGGCAACCGTTTCACAAGACACAATTCTGGTGTGTGGCGTAAACGCGGAATCAACCGACGATGCCATCGCCCACGCCCGCGACGTCGCCGCAGGCGATGGTGATGCGATTATGATCTTTCCACCCAATTCCTGGGAGATTTCGGCGACACACGCGCAAATTGTAGCGCATCACAGAGCAATCATCGATGCGGTGGATTTGCCGGTTTTTCTTTACCAGGCGCCGCATTTTACAGGTCCGATGGCCTACCCCGCCGCGGTTATCAAAGAGCTGATTTGCCTGCCCCGGGTAATCGCCATCAAGGAAGGAAGTTGGGAAACAAGCCTTTACGACGCCACTCGCCGTCTGGTTAAAAAAATTGACCCATCCATCGCAGTCATGGCTTCGGGCGACGAACACCTTCTGACATGCTTTGTTCTCGGTAGTGAAGGCAGCATCGTTTCTCTTGCAATCATCATCCCGGAAGTGATTGTCTCACTTGAGGCGGCTGTAAAACGCAGTGATCTTCCAGCGGCGCAAAGCGCACATGAAATAATCTACCCGTTGGCAAAGGCTATCTACGGCACCCACCCAGCCAACCTCGCAACAGCACGACTGAAAACCTGTCTGAAACTGTTGGGTCGGATCGATTGCGATGCCATGCGCTTGCCAGTGCTGCCATTACCTGCAGCCCAGGTGAAAGCACTGCGTGACGTGCTTGTAGAATCCGGTTTGTTGGAAAATGATAGCTTTTTACCAAAGGGAATGAACGCCTGACAGCAATTGCGTTTGCGCAAACATGCAATGATGACCAGATACCTGTCAGGTCAGGTTGTTACGTTCTTGCGGACATCTTTCTCGATATTTCGAAGATGCCGGAGAATTGCAGTTTCTGCCGCTCTGGCATTGCCGTCTGCCAGAGCATCTAAAATGCCAAGATGTTCCTCGGCATCGGCCGCCGCCCTGTCGAAAGGGCGCCTGATTTCGAAGAGCTGGGTTGTGATGCGCAACCTCACGATGTAGTCGGCAAGCACATTATTGCCGCTGGCCCGGGCCAGCCATAGATGAATTTCATCATCCAGTATCCAATGTGCCGGTTTACGGATATCTTCCTTTACCAAATCCATGATGCGTTCGCGAAACAGCTCAATGTCAGTCTGCTCCACTCTGTCTACAGCCAGTGAAACAGCTTTGGATTCCAGATATTGGCGAACCTTCAGGCTTTGGAAAAATTCAACGACACTCACTTGGCGCACGGCAAACGAATGTCCCTTTTGCTTGATCAGTAAACCTGCACCCTCCAAACGCACCAACGCCTCGCGCAGCGGCGTTCGGGTCAGATTCAAGGTTTGAGCAAGCCGACTTTCAACGAGCACGTCGCCGCCCGTCAGTTGGCGGTTTACAACCATGTCTCGCACTTTGGCGTAGGCCTTGTCGGAAAGAGAACCGCCTTCTAAGTCCATAATTCTGTCTCGTTCAATGAATTTCAATTACAGATGTTGTCTCCTCACACGCAAGTGTCGTCAGCGAAAACACTCCAATTGCGCAACACCCACCCCCGCTTGGCAGCCTGTTTTCACGACTCAATTGTATACAGTCTATATATAATGGAAAAACCGTTCATTCAAATACGGATTTGGCAGGCCCGGTTTCCCGGTAATGCGGTTGACGGTTTTGTCAGAGTAACTTGATCTGGTTCGGTGATATCATATTCATGCTCTCATCCTTCTGATCCGTGGTCCTGATCGGCCACATTCAACTGTTCGAGACGATGAAGAGAGACGGGGCTGGGAGTAGATAGCAACTCAGTGACATAGAAGGCTCAGGGCCCATTACTCTTGTTCATTCTGCAGGAACATATTGCTGCAGAAAAGCGCTTTAAACCGCGTTGGTTCCTTTGGTCTTTTTTGCAACCCTGCGTTTTTTTCTGGCGGTGATTTTTTTCACAGATTGTTTCCTGGCCGCCCTGGTCTTCCTGGGTGTCTTCGGCTTGCTGGGCTGGCCGGATTCGGACCTGGCATCGGCAGCATCTTTTGCATCGCCGGGCGCTGCCTTTTCACTATGCTGCGTTGCCGCCTTTACAGACACGGTTTTACCTGCGGCGGGCGCATCCGGCAGTTTTTCAGCTACCGGTTCCGGTTTGCCGATAACCTCATCTTCAGTTGCCGGCTTTGGCGCCGGTGCACGTTCGGTTTTCGTCAGGGCCGGTGTTTCCACAGCCGGCTTTGGTGCTGCTACTGGCGTGCTTTTGCGTACGGGCCTGATGTCTGCCGGCGGTTTTGCATCTGCAACCGGTGCCGGTCGCGCGACTGGCTCTGACATCGGCGCAGACCTGTCCTCAATGTCGGCCAGCGCATCCCGCATCTGCTGTGAAACCGTTTCCAGGTCGACCTCGTCTGCCTCGCGATCAGATTGAAAATATTCATCCGGTGTCGGGTATTCGGTTGGCTGATGCGATACTGCATATGCAGCTTGATCAGGATCATGCTCCCAATGTTGCTCAGGCGTCGGATTGGCTACCCGCGGTGCCCATGGCGCCGGATGGAAATCGTATGGCGACCACGGTGCCAGCATCTCCTCTTCGGGTTCAGGCTCCGGCTCCACAACAACAGGAGCGACTGGCGCAAGCGGTTGCCTGCGCGTCAAACGATTCCACAAGGCTGTGATGCCGGACTGGCTGGATGATATGTCTCGCGTCGGTGCGCCAAGTGCGGCCAGAACCTGTTGAGCATCGATGGGCTCGCCAATCAGGAAACCCTGCGCCAGATCGCACTCAAGTGTCACCAGATGATTCAGTTGAGCCTGGGTTTCGACACCTTCTGCCACCACCTGCAGCCCGAGATCATGGGCCAGCAGGATGATGGCATCCAGGATCACCGATCCGCGATCGGTTTCAAGACCGGCCTGCAGGAACGAACGATCCACCTTCAGAGTATCAAAAGGCAAGCGCCTCAAATACGCCAGTGACGAGTAACCGGTTCCAAAATCATCGCATGAAAGCCCGATGCCCAACGCTTTCAGCCTGTCGAGCATCTGCAGGGACAGTTCCGGGTTTTCCATGACCATGGTCTCGGTAACTTCCAGCTTCAGTGTACCCGGCACAAGTTCTTCGCGCGACAAGACCGTGCGGGCCAGATGCAGCAGGCGCGGCCCGGTCAACTGGGAGGACGACACATTGACTGACACAAAAACAGGTTGTGCGGGTGTAAACATTCTCTGCCACACGCCCAGTTGGCGAGCTGATTCAGTCAACACAAATGCTCCGATATCTCCAATCAGCCCGCAGCGCTCGGCAAGCGGCAGAAAACTTGACGGTTGAAGTACTTCACCGTCAGGCCTGCGCAGGCGAACCAGCGCTTCAAAGCCCGCCAGTTGGCGATCGGACAACCGCATGATCGGTTGGTAAAGCAGTTCAAAGCGCCGTTCCTGCAATGCCTCCTGCAGATCAGCGATACTCAGTCCGGTCGAGGTCTGTTCCAGCAACATCCCCGGCTTGTAAAACGCAACCTTGTCCTTGCCGCGTGTCTTTGCCTCAAACAAGGCAGTATCGGCGCATCTGTGCAGCACATCCGCGCTTTCCATTTGCGGATCCCAATGTGCAATGCCAACGCAGCAAGTCAGATAAATCTCGTTGGGTGGCACCCGAACCGGCTGCGAAACTGCATGGCGAAGCTGATCCACGAAAATAATCGCCGTTTCCATCGCATCCTGGTCTGAAGACGTTTCATGAATGATCGCAAACTGATCGCCCGGCATCCGGGCAAGACTGCTTGTTTCAGGCAACAGTTTCTCAATCCGACGCGCAATGGTCTTGAGGAGACTGTCGCCGATTTCCTGGCCAAGCCGGTCGTTGACCACGTTGAAGCGATCAATATCGACAATCACAATGTTGAGCAGCAGGTCCTCATTGGCCATGGCCCGATGGGTGGCTTGCGACAGACGATCCTGATAGAGCGCATAGTTCGGCAAGCCGGTGACGACGTCGATTATGGCGTCAGACAACAGACGATTCTGGGAGTTGCGCTGCTGCGATGCATCGCTCAACACACCGGTCAGGCGCAGTCCTGTTTCCGAACTGTTATGCAGCGAGCTGCCTTTCAGCGTGTACCAGCGATAGCGGCCATCGGCATGGCGCACGCGCAATTGCTGCTCAAAATGCTGGTTGCCACGCAGTTTTGCCACTTCCAGGGCGGCAAAATAGGGGTTGTGATCGTTGGGATGAATCAATGCCAGCCAAGCCTGCGGGTCGGTGTTGTCCAGGCTGCCGTCTTCATAGCCCAGCACTTTTTCCAGCTCTGCTCCGACGAAAAATGAATTGTCGCCCGGTTCGTAATCCCAGACGACCTGGGAGGCGCTGGCCAGCGCAAGCGCATTGCGTTCAGCTTCCAGCCCATCGCGTTCCGGGTTCAATGCACTGGAAAACGCGAAGTATGCCAGAACGAATGCAAGTGCCACCAGGACCAGCGCCAGTCCGCCGACCAGGACCGGAGAAGCAAGTTCGCTGGGGGGCCGATTGATTGCAATTGCACCTGCGGCAATGGTCCACAATCCCAACAGAACCCAGACCATGATGGACGACTTTGCCCGCACGCCACCGCGATATGCCAATACTGCAGCAGCGACAAGCACCGTGAGCACTCCAACCGCGAAGCCAACCCGCACGATCTGTTTCACCAGGACCGGTTCAATGAAAGCGTAGGCGGCAAGCGCCACGCCTGCCCCTCCTGCAAAAATCAATATACCACTCAAGGTTGGCAATTGCCGGCGGGTGCGCATTATGGTGACACCCATGAACATCACACCGGCTGTCATCAACGCCTCGGTAATGGCGCTGAGCACTTCGTGCCGGGGCGCAAGCACCGGCAAAATGGAGTTGAGCGCAGCTTCGAGCTGACCGGTCTCCAAAGTGATGAAGCCAACTGCGGGCACGGCGAAAATCATCGAAAGCGGAAACACGATTTGCGGCGACAACAACACCAGGCAAGTGATGACCACCACCGCCAGCATCGCCATTCCCAGCACGATGCCGCGATACAGTGCCTGTCGATAAGCGTTGTGATCAAACGCGGACCGCTGCCAGAGCCTGACGCCTGAAACCCCGACTTCAGACAGTTCAAGAGCAACCGTGAGGCTGGTTTGCGGCGGCACTGTGAACGCAAATGCGTCGCGATCCGGGATGTTCAGGCGGCGCAGTGTGACGCTTCGCGATGACGATGCTGCCGATATGCGGCTGCTGGAGTATGACGGTGCAACAATACCGGAACCGGGAAACGATTGTCGTGCAGCATCAATAACCAGTTCCTGTGCATTGGCCGAGGGATTGGCTGTCGTGAATATGGCCCAGCGATAGGGAGGGCCGGGGCCGGTCGCCTGCAGGCTCATGCTTTCGCTTTGACCGGCGCTGTTTTCAGGAAGCTTGACCACCACCTGTTTGTTGTCGCTTTGAACAGCGCCCAAAAACGGCACGATGTCGATATGACTTGTGGCGAAGTCAGCGCGCACTGCCTTGCCGGATTCCTGTGCCAGGACACCAGCAGAACTCACGATCAAGGCCAGGCAAAAGCCGACCCATGCTGCAACTGTTATCCGCCAAGGTGGCATAGCCGCACTTTCCATAACTTACCAACGGTAAATCCATCTTAAAGCAACACAGGTACAGAGGAACCCATAAAGTTGCTCTAACACTTTAGAAATGATCAGGTTTATGGCCTTTGGCCGAAACAGCAGGAAACCACCGCGGTCCGGCCAGACTATGGCCGAAGACGAGTGCCTGTTGATAACAATCGCTATCGATATCCACCGATTCCGGTTCTGATGACTTGTCCGGTCAACCCGGCGGGTCGGCATCCAGCAATGCAAACAGCAGGTGATCTTGCCATCTTCCGTTGATTTTCAGATATTTGCGGGCATAGCCTTCCTGCGAAAAACCGCAGCGCAGAAGCAGTTTTTTAGATGCTTCGTTGACCGGCAGACATGCGGCTTCAATACGGTGCAGGCGCAAACTGTCAAAGGCAAATGCCGTAGCCGCATTCACGGCAGCAGACATATAGCCCTGATTTGAATATGGCTGACCGGCCCAGTATCCCAGCGAACAGGTTTGCGCCACACCACGGCGCACATGCGAGAGGGTCAGGCCGCCTACCAACTGGTTGGAGCGCCGGCAAAATACGAAAAACGCATAGGCATAGTCGTCTCGCATATCCTTGTTGTACCGGCGTATACGCTGTCGATAGGAGGTTTTGCTCAGGTCGTCACGCGGCCAGGTTGGTTCCCATGGCTGCAGAAACGCCCTGCTGGACGACCTGAGCTGCGCCCACTGCACATAGTCGGATCCTTCGGCCGGGCGCAACACCACCTTTTCGGCCTGAATGGCCGGGTCACTGTCCAGATAGGCGTAGGTTCTCAGGAATGACATGGTGATTGCAGCATTCGATGGCCGACCACGGGCGAATAGTTCATGCAAACCTTGCCGCAAGTTCACTACCTTGTGCAAGCAGTGATGTGTCGCCCACTGCCGCGCGTGACAGGCAGGTTCCGCTGAAAGTCGCGCTCGCCAGGCGTTTCAAGTCATCGGTGGTCACCGCATCGACCTTGGCAAGGATATCAGCAACATCCGGTACCTTGCCATAGGCGAGGAACTGGCGTGCAATCTGGTCGGCGCGCGACGACGGGCTTTCCAGACTCATGACCAGAGACGCCTTGAGCTGCGCGCGCGCGCGATCCAGTTCGGCCTGTTCTATGTCTTGTGTGCTTGCCAGCAGAACATCGCTGGCCACCTTGCAGAACTCCGCTGCGGTATCCGGCGCTGTGCCCGCATATACCTGCATCAGGCCGGTGTCGGCAAAGGCAGACACATGTGCGAACGTCGAATAGCAAAGCCCGCGACGCTCGCGGACTTCCTGAAACAACCGCGATGACATGCCGCCGCCGAGAATGCTGGCCAGCAGATGAATACCGTAGACATCATCGTCATGATAACCCGGCGTTGAAAACGCCATCACCTGATGCACCTGATCAAGCGGCCGCTTGCGCGCTGTATCCCCGCCGGCATAACAAGGAGTGGTGCGGTTGATACCGTCGCCACGTTCAATGCCGGACAGGAGCTCACCGGCAGCTTCAACCAGTGCATCGTGATCAATGCGTCCGGCTGCCGACAATACCATGCGCGACGCGGTATAATGTTTGGCGCGATAGACGGCGAGCTTGTCCGCACTGAAGCCCCTGACCGTCTCCGGTGTGCCGAGAATATCACGCCCCAGCGAATGATCCGGCCATGCCAGATTCTGTACAAGATCGAAAACCAGGTCATCCGGGGTATCTTGCGCTGCAGCAATTTCCTGCAGGATAACGCCCTTCTCCAGCGCCAGATCATCGGCGGCAAACACCGGGTTCATTACAATGTCCGAGATCACATCCAGCGCCAATTGCCAGTCATTGCGCAAAACGCGGGCATAATAGGCAGTGGTTTCCATGGACGTGGATGCATTCATGTCGCCGCCGGCAGCTTCTATTTCGGCAGCAATCTCGAATGCAGAGCGGTTTTTTGTCGCCTTGAACGCCATATGCTCCAGAAGATGCGCCAATCCGTTCTCATCGTCCGCCTCGTCGCGGGCACCTGCCCTGGTCCACATACCCAGCGATACGGTTTCGACATGCTCCATGTTGTGGGAAACAATGGTCAGTCCGTTTTGAAGTATGGTGGTGCGTGCGTTCATGAGGTTTTACCTGCCCTGGTGCGGTCCACAATGAACTGCTTCACTGTCGACAGATCGTTGGCCAGCACGTTGAAACGTTCCCGGCGGTGCATAAGATCGCCCAATCGTTCCGGCAGTTCGGGACGAGTGCCACACGCGGCTTCAACAGCATCCGGGAATTTTGCCGGATGAGCCGTTGCAAGAGTGACCATCGGCACGTGCTTTCTGGCCAGCGCGCGCGCCACTCCGTAGCCCACCGCCGTATGCGGGTCGAGCAACTCACCGGTTTCTGCCAGCGTGGTGCGAATGATTTCGGCGGTCTGCGCCTCATCGGTACGACCGGACGCAAAACCTGTGCAGATGTATTTCAGCATTTCGTCACTCAGAGAAAAACTGCCGGATTGTTTCAATCCCGCCATCAGGGTTGATATATGGTTGGCGTCTCTGCCGCAGGCCTCAAACAACAGACGCTCAAAATTGCTGGATACCTGAATGTCCATGGACGGGCTCTGTGTCGCCTCAACTCCCAGCACCTCGTATCGACCGGTTGCCATGGTGCGGTGCAAAATATCATTGATGTTGGTTGCAACAACCAGATCACCTATCGGCAATCCCATGTGACGCGCGACCTGTCCGGCAAAGATATCGCCGAAATTTCCTGTCGGCACACAGAAATCAAGCTGGCGATCGGGAGCCCCCAGTGCCAATGCTGTGGTGAAATAGTAAACTGTCTGCGCCATGATGCGAGCCCAGTTGATCGAATTGACACCGGACAACAAGACGGCGTCGCGAAAACCGGCGTCTGCAAACATGGCTTTGACGTGCGCCTGACAATCATCAAAATTGCCTTCAAGCGCGATGTTGTGAATGTTCGGCTTGTCCATAGTGGTCATCTGGCGGCGTTGCACATCGCTGACGAGACCGTGCGGATGCAGGATGAATATGTCGGTGCGCGTTGAGGCTGCAAATGCATCTATGGCGGCTCCACCGGTATCTCCGGATGTGGCTCCCACGATGGTGGCGCGCCTGTTTGCGCCCTGCAGCGCATGATCCATCAGCCGGGCCAGAAGTTGCATGGCCACGTCCTTGAACGCCAGCGTCGGCCCGTGAAACAGCTCCATCAGCCAGTGATTTGCGTCCAGCTGCTTCAGCGGCACCACCGCCTTGTGGGCAAACGTCGCATATGCCTCGTCAATCATCGCGCGCAACTGCGCGTCTTGGATCTCGCCGCCCGTAAACGGCTTGATGACCGCAAAGGCGATTTCGGCGTAACTGCTGCCACGCAGGGCAATCAACTCATCGTGCGTCAGTTGCGGCCAGGTTTCAGGCACATAAAGCCCGCCATCAGGTGCCAGGCCTGTCAGCAGCACGTCGGTAAAACCAAGGGCAGGCGCTTGCCCGCGAGTCGAAATATACTTCATTTTTCGTGTCACTTTTTAGCGATTATACCAAAGCAACTGACTATTGACTCATTTGATGGAGTCAATAGTCAGTTGCTTTGGTATTAGGCGTCATCTGCTGCCTGCTCCAGACGTCGCTTTCGGATGAACAGCCAGCTCATCACCGCCAACACCAGAGCCAGTGCATACCATGTCAAAGCGTATTGCAGGTGATTGTTGGGCAATTCAACCTTCAAATCCTCCGGGACCGGCCATTTTCCGGTTCCTGGTTCGCCACCCGGCTCCAGTTGCACGAACATGGCCGAGGTAATCGGGTCCGGTCCGTCATAGCCATCCAGCAGGGTGGCGGGCATCGAGGCGGAGATGCCGACCAGATCATACCAGTACCAGATGCCCTGCCCGGTGTCGGAGTCAGGCGAGAACATGTTTCGATCAGACGCCCTGTTGCGGGTAATACCAGTAATCGTGAGGTCACCTTCGGGTTTGCGGGTATCGCCGGTAATCGGTGCCTCGAGCATACGCTGATCAATGAAACCGCGATCCACCAGCACAATGAAGCCCGACTTGTCGATAAACGGTGTGATCACCTGGAACCCTGGCCATTTTCCACGTGGGCGATAGACATACCGCGTGGCATCGTGGCGGTATTTGCCGTTCAGGCGAACGCGCAGGAAATCCACGTCATAGCCATGCTCCATGCCGGCCTCGATGTCATATATGCTCACCGGGTTGCCGGTCAGGGATGAGCTGCGCTTGTCAATCAGATCCAGCTTCCACTGCAGTCTGAGCACCTGCCACGACCCCAGTCCGGCGAGCAACAAGACGCCGGCAACAGTGGCGGCGACAATCGGCCAGTTGCGGCGCGCGACATTTGACGTTGCAGGTGTCACTGGTCTTCCAGCCTGCCTTCGCGCGCACTGGTGATGTATTGCTGGTTGAGGAAAATGCCCTTGAGCGGACGCAACAACAACAGCGGCAGGCCAACCGCAAGCGGCAAAGCCACCAGTGCATGCACCCACCACACGGGTCGCCAATTCAACTCGACAAACAGCACACCGCCCATGGCGAGCGTGCCGCACACCAACATGATAAACCAGGCAGCGCCGTCATCGCTGTCCGAAAAAGAAAAATCAAGCCCGCAGTGATCGCATTTGTCAGGCACCGTCAGATAGCCCTTGAACAGTTTACCCTGGCCACATCGCGGACACAGCCCCTTGATGCCGTTGCTGATGGGTGATTGGGGCGGATAGTAGGGTTGCTGGGTCATCCAGGTAACGGCCTCTGTATGTACACTCGAGTACTGCTTCAGGACGGGTTCCGGCTGTACCAGCCCGAACCCGTAATACCTAGAGCATTATCCGTTCAGATGGAATCATCTGTTCGGATAAAAATGCTCGATTCCAAAGTGTTAGAGCAATTTTATGCATCCATATGGATACATATTGCTCTAAGGAACTGACTATCGACTCATTTGATGGAGTCAAATCCGTCCACTCTGTTCAATTCAAACGGCGTTGCCGATATGGAAAGACCGCATGCGAGGACTTCAGACGGCCCCTCATGCGGTCGATTGGTCAGATGATCAGGAACAAATCTCTCGATCCTTATCCTCCGGCAATTGTCGCGCCCACGCTGCCCCACACATAAATGCAGGCGAACAGGAACAGCCACACGACATCAACGAAGTGCCAGTACCAGGCTGCAGCCTCAAACCCGAAATGTTTCTCAGGTGTAAAGTCTCCGCCCAGGGCACGGAACAGGCAGACAAGCAGGAAAATGGTACCGACCAGAACGTGGAAACCGTGGAAACCCGTCGCCATGAAGAAAGTCGACGAATAGATATTGCCGCCATTGTCAGCCTGGAAGGCAAATGCTGCATGACCGTATTCGTAAGCCTGGACAGACGTAAAAAGGGCACCCAGGGCAACCGTGCAGATCAAGCCCCACTTGAGGCCCTGACGGTCGTTGTTGATGAGCGCATGATGCGCCCAGGTTACTGTTGTACCAGACAAAAGCAGAATAAGCGTGTTGAGCAGCGGCAGATGCCAGGGATCAAACACTTCCATGCCGGCAGGTGGCCATTGGCCCTTTGTCAATTCAACACGGGCCGCCTGAATGGCGGAGTCGGTATACAGCGAGGCCTCGAAGAATGCCCAGAACCACGCCACGAAGAACATGATTTCCGACGCGATGAACAATAACATACCATAGCGCAGGTGAAGCTGCACAACTGGTGTGTGATCACCCGCGTGGCTTTCCTTGATGACGTCGCGCCACCACATGAACATGGTGTACAACACGATGGCAAACCCGAGCAGCGCTCCTGCCGAGACACTCCAGGTCTGGCCATTGTGCATCCAGTAGACAGCCCCCATAGCGAGTATCAACGCACCAACGGAACCGACAATCGGCCAAGGGCTGGGGTTAACCAGATGATAGTCGTGATTTTTAGCGTGGCTGTCTGCCATAGCCTTGTTCTCCCACTAAACCTGTCCTGCCAATTTGCGTATTGGCATCGGACAAAGTCAATTAATTCACTGTTTTATCACTTCGAGACTGCGGTGCCGATGACGTTTTCACCGGTTCCTCGTCCACTGCATAGAAAGTATAGGAAAGCGTAATCGTGTTCACAAATTTCATGTCCGGATCATTCACGATTTCCGGGTCCACGAAATAACTCACCGGCATGTCAACCGGCTCGCCTGGTTTCAATGTCTGTTCGGTGAAGCAGAAACAGTCAATCTTTGAGAAATAGGCCCCCGCTCCAAGCGGTGTCACATTGAAAGTCGCCGTTCCGGTAACTGTCCGGCTGCCGTTGTTGACCGCTCTGTAATGGGCGAGCGTCTGTTCACCGATGCGAATGGTCTGGCTGTGCTGACTGGGGGCAAACGACCAGTTGAGCGATGAATTCACATTGGCATCAAAGGCCACGGTGATTTGGCGATCAAGCACGGTGTGAGGCGATGCTTCGGCACGCTGCGTGGTGCCGCCAAACCCGGTGACCTGGCAGAAAACCCGGTACAGTGGAACAGCGGCATATGCCACACCTACCATGCCGATGGCCACGCTGCCGGCGACAATGGCGACCCGCAAGTTGGTTTTTTCCCGTGGCTGCCTCAGTTTCATCTCAGCCTCCGGCCTGCATGGCGATATTCGAACTCATCCGAACCATGGTGGTAACGAAAAACAGGATAACCAGCGCCACCAGTAACCAGGCAATCACAATCGAGCGCTTGCGCTGGCGCGCGCGCTCTTCTTTGGTGGGGGTATGTGTCGGCATGTCTTCAGCCATCTGTCAGATCAGCCCCGCAAGGTTGACTGCCCGGTCGGCAAGCAGGGAAACAAACATGGCAAACAGATAAATGATCGAATAGCTGAACAGTTTCTTTGGCGCGCGGTCGGCTTTTTGGCCTTCACGCAGCGAATATACTGCCCATGCATGCCAGATGAACTTGGCCGTCAGCACAAAGGCGGCCACACCGTAAACCCAGCCGGCAATACCGGCAATAATCGGCAGCGCTGCAACAGGTGCCATGGCCAGCGAGTACCACCAGATTTGCCGCCGGGTCGCATCAACGCCGGCCACGTTCGGCAACATCGGCACACCGGCAGTCTCGTAATCACCAAACCGGAACAGCGCCAGCGCCCAGAAGTGCGGCGGGGTCCACATGAATATGATCAGGAACAGCGATACGCTAGCCAGGTCGACCGTTCCGGTCACAGCAGTCCATGCCACCATTGGAGGAAACGCGCCGGCTGCACCGCCAATGACGATATTTTGCGGTGTCGAGCGCTTGAGGAGCATTGTGTAAATCACCGCATAGAAGAAAATCGTGAAAGCCAGAAACGCTGCAGAAATCCAGTTGACGGCAAGACCCAGTAAAACCACCGACCCGACAGCAAGTGCGGTACCGAATATATATGCTTCGCCGGGTTCAATGGCACCACGCGGGATCGGGCGCTTGGCAGTGCGGCTCATCTGAATATCAATGTCAGCATCATAGGCCATGTTCAGGGCCCCGGACGCACCTGCCCCGACGGCTATGCACAAAATCGCAACGAACGCTGTCCACGGGTGAATCTCACCCGGTGCCAGCAGCAGCCCGCAAATGGCGGTAAAAACGACCAGCGACATTACGCGAGGTTTGAGCAGCGCCCAGAAATCTTCGACAGCACCATTGCCGCCGAGCGCGAACGGGGCGGCGTCATGGTCTTTCTGCAGCAGATCTGTGCGAATGTCGGTCATTTTCTATCTCAAAGTTGCCGGCTGCGGGAGCCGGTTGCGGACCCGGCCCGCACCAATAAGGGAACGGGCCGGGTAACTGGTTGTGTCCTAGCGGATAACCGGCAGGGTCGAGAACTGGTGGAACGGTGGAGGTGACGACAGTGTCCACTCCAGCGTAGTCGCGGACTCGCCCCATGGATTATCCCCGGCAACGCGCTTCTTCATGAAGGCTTCGACAATGCACCACAGGAAGATCAGGATCGAAAATGCAGAGATGTAGGACCCTATCGAAGACACGAAGTTCCAACCTGCAAATACTTCCGGATAGTCAATATAACGGCGCGGCATGCCGGCGAGACCCAGGAAATGCTGCGGAAAGAACAACAGGTTCACGCCTATGAACTGAATCCAGAAATGCGCCCGTGCGAGTGTCGAATTGTACATGTAGCCGAACATTTTCGGGAACCAGTAGTACCAGCCGCCAAAAATCGAGAACACGGCACCCAGTGACAGCACATAGTGGAAATGCGCCACAACATAGTAGGTGTCATGCAGCGAGCGATCGACGCCCGCATTGGCCAGCACGACGCCGGTCACCCCACCAACGGTGAACAGGAAGATGAAACCGATAGCCCAGAGCATGGGCGTACGGAATTCGATTGATCCGCCCCACATGGTTGCAATCCAGGAGAATATCTTGACGCCAGTGGGCACCGCAATGACCATTGTGGCCGCGACAAAGTAGGCTTGCGTGTCCGCTGCCATGCCAACCGTGTACATGTGATGCGCCCAGACGATGAAGCCGACAAGGCCGATGGCGACCATGGCATAGGCCATGCCCAGATAACCGAACACCGGCTTTTTCGAGAAGGTGGCGATGATCTGCGAGACCATACCAAAGCCGGGCAGGATCAGGATGTACACTTCGGGATGTGCGAAAAACCAGAACAGATGCTGGTACAGGATCGGATCACCCCCGCCTTCGGGACGGAAGAACGAAGTGCCGAAATTGCGGTCCGTCAGCAGCATGGTGATGGCACCGGCAAATACCGGCAGCGACAGCAGCAGCATGAACACGGTGACCAGTATCGACCACACGAACAACGGCATCTTGTGCATGGTCATGCCCGGTGCACGCATGTTGAAGATTGTGGTGATGAAGTTGATCGCGCCCAGAATGGAGGATGCACCGGCAAGGTGCATGGACAGGATCGCCATGTCCACGGCAGGTCCGGGCTGACCGGAAGTGGAATAAGGCGGATACAGCGTCCAGCCACCGCCCACACCAAATGTGCCCGATGAACCTTCTACGAACATCGAAGTAACCAGCAGGATGAGTGCCGGTGGCAACAGCCAGAAGGAAATGTTGTTCATGCGCGGAAACGCCATGTCGGGCGCACCGATCATCAACGGCACAAACCAGTTGCCGAAACCGCCAATCATGGCAGGCATGACCATAAAGAAGATCATCAACAGACCGTGTGCGGTCACAAACACGTTGAACATGTTCTTGCCGGCATCAATGGCATCGGCAGAACTGTCGCCAATGCCGTACACCATGTGCGCCAGACCATGGAAAATCTGGATACCGGGTTCCATCAGTTCCCAGCGCATCATGATCGACATGAAGCCGCCTACAAGGCCGGAAAAAATCGCAAACCACAGGTACATCGTGCCGATGTCCTTGTGATTTGTAGAGTAGACATAGCGTTTCCAACCTGACGGGTTGTGGTCATGATCGTCATGTGCCGCAGTTGCGTGTGCCATAAGGCTTTTCCTCGTTCTGGATCAGTCTATTCAGTTTGCGGACGCGCCGGCAGCACCGAGCGCCAGCTTGCCTTTGGTTTTCAGGATGGTGGCGAGTTGCTGCTGCGCCTGTTCAACGCCTGCAGTCTTGGCCGTCGCCAGCCAGGTATTGTATTCATCTTCAGACACAACCCGTATCGAAGTCGGCATGAAGGCGTGGTCCTTGCCGCAAAGTTCAGAGCACTGGCCGTAGTAAATGCCTTCCTTTTCCGCCTTGAACCAGGTTTCATTCAGCCTGCCGGGCACGGCGTCGATTTTTGAGCCAAACGACGGAATGGTCCACGAATGCAGCACATCATTTGCGGTGACGATGACACGCACGATCTTGTTCACGGGAACCACCACCTCGGTATCAGTGGCGAGCAAATAAGGCTCTCCGTCTTTCAGTTCCGCCTTGGTCTTGAGGTACTGATCAAAAGATACGTCATGCTCGGGATACTCATACGACCAGAACCACTGGTTGCCGATTGCCTTTATGGTCATTTCAGGCGCGGGGAAGTCGCGCTGCAGGTACAGTAGCCGGAATGACGGGATGGCGATGCCGATCAGGATAATGATCGGAACCACTGTCCATATGACCTCAACCAGCGTGTTGTGGGTTGTGCGCGACGCCACCGGATTGGCCTTGGCGTTGAACTTTACGCAAACCCAGATCAGCAAACCGGCAACAACAAGACAAATTACGGTTGTCAGAATCAGCAGGCCATTATGAAAATCCCGGATGAACTCCATCACCGGCGTTGCCGCCTGTTGCAGGTTCATCTGCCATTCCACCGGCTGGCCCAGACCCGCCGCGATTGCTGCAGGTGCACCCGACAGGGCGGCTCCCAATACAGTCAAGCTCGCAAACAATTTGCGCATATTGCCCTCTTTAAATTTGCAGACGGGAACGAAACCCGCCCTGCATTGCATTCAGATGTGCAGGCTTGGCCAGATAAAACATTGCCGCACTGCTGCCCTGTGTCTGTTGAACCACAATCGATCAATGCCTGCAACTGTCATGAGGCGCGTCAAAAATGCGCGGTTTCAGCCTGCTGAAGCATAAGCCTGTCTGTGATCGCAATAAAGCCTCAATTGCGCACGAAGAGTGCTGCACGCGCCGTAAAATTGATCAATCTGTAAGTTTCGAAGATGAAATCGAATAGTCGGGTTGCTAAAATGGCCCTGCCTCTGGCATATACGGCAATCATTCGGAACAAGCGGCAGTTCAAACTCAGTCAATCTGTAGGGAGCAGGCATCCAGTGGCCAAAACATTCAACGTGATTCGCAACACAGCTTCACTGCTGGCAGCAGCCGGTATCATGACAGCTCTGGCGACGGCCGGCATGGCTCAGCAGCAGGTGCCTCCGGTGTCGCCTAAACAGTTTGGTCCCCGGGTCAATGCCCCGAAGAGCGGCGCACCGAATCGGCCTGCACCGGAACTGATCGCTGAAAACGGCAAATGGAAAGTGCAGTGTGAATCGCGCCCGGCCGGCAAGGATGCCAAGGGCAATGATATTCCGGCTCAAAAGGTGTGTGCCATGGTACAGATCAGCCGTGATGCGAAGCGTCCGCAAATTGCTCTTTCACTGATCATGCGTCAGCAAAAACAGGGCAACAAAACAGCCACCATGATGCAGATCATGGCGCCGATCGGCGTCTTCCTGCCCACCGGTATTGCACTGGAAATCGACGGTGCCGCAGTAGGCCGGGTGCCATTTGTACGGTGTCTGCCGCAAACCCGTTCGGCACCGGGTCTGTGCACCGCAACGGCGGAAGCCCAGGCGACAACAGTTGCAAAAATGAAAGCCGGCCAGTCCGCCAACTTCATCATCTATGAAGCACCCGGAGCGGCCATCAAGATGCCGATTTCGCTGGACGGTTTCACAGCCTCATACAAGGCTCTGCTCGACAACAGTTAATGTCGCGTCAGGCAACCGGATCCGGCTGGTCGCAAGCAGCCTGATCCTGTTTTTCCGTCCGGTCGCAGGCTGGCAACTTGAACTTGTATCAAAGTATGCAAGGCTCATGGCGGTTGCACTATCGGATGATATGTCTGACGTTATACCAAAGCAACTGACTATTGACCCATTTGCGGAGATCAGCCACTCGTGACAGACACCGTTGCTTCTGACGACCTGTTTTTCGCCGATACCGGGCTGGACCGCGAGGCTGCACAGCGGTTGACCGACGACGCCCTGGTCAACAGCGATGACGGCGAGCTTTTCCTTGAATATTGTCAGTCGGAAAATCTGGTGTTTGACGACGGTCAGCTCAGAACCGCCAGTTTCGATGTCAATCAGGGCTTTGGCTTGCGCGCCGTGTGCGGCGAAACTTCCGCGTATGCGCATTCGGCTGAATTATCGCAGGCAGCACTGGCACGTGCTGCCGACACTGTCCGCAGTATTCAGTCCGGCACAGGTGACGTATCGGCGGCACCGCCACGCACCAATACAAGCCTCTACAATGACACCAACCCCGTGCAGACAATGGCTTTCGAAGACAAGGTGCGCCTGCTGCAGGAAGTTGACGGTTTTGCCCGCAATCTTGATGACCGGGTGCGTCAAGTCACGGTATCCATGTCCGGCGAGTGGCAAGCCGTTGATATCATCCGGCCCGGCGGCCACACCTACAGCGATCGCCGACCGCTGGTGCGTTTCAACATATCGATCGTGACCGGTGACGGTGACCAGCGCGGCAGCGGCAGTTATGGTGCCGGCGGGCGCACGGACTACGCCACCTTCGTTGGCAGTGATGACTGGCAGGCTGCAGCGCATGAAGCCCTGCGCCAAAGTCTTGTGGCACTTGCAGCCGAAGCTGCTCCGGCCGGTGAAATGGATGTTGTGCTGGGCCCCGGCTGGCCGGGCATCCTGCTGCATGAAGCCATCGGTCACGGGCTTGAGGGCGATTTCAACCGCAAGAAAACCTCCGCTTTCGCCGGGCTGATGGGCAAGCGGGTCGCAAGTCCGGGCGTCACCATTATCGATGACGGCACCCTGCATGACCGGCGCGGATCGCTGTCGATCGATGATGAAGGCACACCGGCGCAAAAAACCACGCTGATCGAGGACGGCATTCTGGTCGGCTATATGCAGGATCGCATGAACGGCAGGTTGATGGGGCAAAGCTCCACCGGCAATGGCAGGCGACAATCCTATGCCCATCACCCGATGCCCCGCATGACCAACACAGTGATGATGAATGGCAACAGCAATCCGCAAGACATCATCTCGTCGGTCAAGTCCGGACTTTACGCGGTGTCGTTTGGCGGTGGCCAGGTTGACATAACCAGCGGCAAGTTCGTGTTCTCGTGCACCGAAGCCTACCGGATTGAAAACGGCATTATCGGTGCCCCGGTCAAGGGAGCCACCCTGATCGGCAACGGACCGGACGCACTGACGCGAATTTCCATGATCGGCAATGACATGCAGCTTGACCCCGGCATAGGGACATGCGGCAAGGACGGACAGGGCGTCCCCGTCGGGGTCGGTCAGCCAACCATTCGTCTGGATCGCATCACTGTTGGCGGTACGGCTGCCTGAGCCACGCACAATGAAATTCAGCACCATTATTTTTGATTTCGATGGCGTCCTGTCGGCCTACCACCGGCCCGCCAGACTTGATGAAATATCCCGCATGACCGGACTGGACACGGCAACCATCCTGGATCGAATCTGGACGTCCGGCCTTGAAGATACTGCCGACAGCGGCAGGTACCGCGATGATATCGCCTATCTGAAGGCATTCAGCGCCCGACTCGGCTGCCGGTTCAGCCGCGATGAATGGATAACCAGCCGGGCAATTGCCATGTGCCACCGGCCCGATATGCACGACCTGGCGAGCCGATTGTCCAGACACTACAAGCTGGCAATGTTGACCAATAACGGCCCGCTCGCCAAAACCGCTTTTGGCCGACTGGCACCCCAGACCGCAGAGTTGTTTGGCGACAGGGCGTTCTTTTCCTGCGAGTTCGGCACGAAAAAACCGGACGGAAAGATTTTTTTG
>JBDNEZ010000348.1:0-4913 GCA_041690095.1 Anderseniella sp. | reverse complement strand
TCACAAACAATCCCGAGAGTCCGCGAACCGAGCCGAACGTTGCAACAGTCTGGACCAATTTTTCCCGGTCGAGTGCAAACTCCTCAGACCTCTGATTGATTTCATTTGCAATAAATGCAGCGTCGCTGCGCGCCACATCGAGGTTTTCGCGTATATATGCCTCCGCCACCGCCTCGGCAGAATCAACGATTGCCTGTGTCTGCCCCGACAGCCAGATATCCAACCCCCTATTCAAAGTTACCGTCGCAAAGGCAGCAACAATGATCGCCGGCAGCACCGCGAACAATGAAAGCAGAGCGACAATGCGAATATGCAAACCCGAACCAGGTACCTGTCGCATTCTCGCCAGTGCCAATTTGGTTAACTGCCAGGCGATAAGGCTGGCCATCAATGTCAGTAAAATGCCATTGGCGATAAGCAGCAGCCGTGCGTAACCCGGTTGCGGCTCGAGGTGGGTCAGTCCGGTAAGATAAACATAGGTTCCCAGGCCACACAAAACCGTCAGGGTGACCAGGCAAATCCCTGCCCAATTCACCCACTTGTTATTGAGGAACGACTCCGCAGCTGCCTGCTGGGGAGCCTCAGATGTCTGCGGCCTGGTTATGTCCGACATCACGGTCATGGAGTGCTGAACCCGATTTCAAGGCAATTATATGGCACCCCCGTGCAGTGTTGCAAAAACGCAACACCAATGTGGCAAATATGTGACACCTGATGGGACCTTTCGCAAACTTGCTCTGAAATTCTCAGCAAACCTAAACAAATCGACCCAATCGGAAGACTTTTACATTAATAATTGGTGCTAAATTATTGGTATTGCGTGTTTTTATAGGGACAAAATACATGAAACATGCGCTTCATACACCTGCTCCGGGTAAATTGAAAAAATACTCAAAAGCCATAAAATATATAGATTTCAAACGTATGTATGAATTTATTATATCACATGAAAATCCAGCAACTCTAGTGATTCGAGCCCGGTGTTTTAATCACGCTGAGCCCCAGTTCCTTGATTCTGGTTCGCAAGGTGTTTCGATTGATGCCAAGCAGATTCGCCGCCTTGATCTGATTGCCGCCGGTAGACGCCAGCGTGGCGTTGATAAGCGGCACCTCTATCTGCTGGATGATACGGTGATACAGGCCATCAGGTGGCAGGTTCGGCTGAAATCCCGCAAAGTACTGGACCAGGTGATTTTCAACGAACTCCGTCAGGGAGTTATAGGAGCCGGACACCTTATCATTGGCCGGTGACTGCTGAATGGCCAATTCCTGTTCAATTGCAGCTGCAGAAATCTCGTCGCTGACATGTACAGCGCACAGCCTGCTTACAAAATTTTCAAGCTCACGAATGTTTCCAGGCCATCTGGCCCGCCGCAGTGCATCGATAGCACCAGCAGAAAACGTCTTGAATGGAAGCCCCTGTTTTTCATTCTGGCGCAGAAAATGATTCACCAGGTCCGGTATGTCGTCGCTACGTTCGCGCAATGGCGGTAATCTGATCGGCACCACATTGAGGCGAAAAAACAAATCCTCGCGAAACATACCCTGGCCGATCAACTGGTGTAAATCGCGGTGGGTAGCCGCAATGATCCGGACATCGGTCTTGATCGGGCGTACACCGCCAACAGAGGTGTATTCGCCTTCCTGAAGCACCCGCAACAATCGCGTCTGCGCTTCCATTGGCATATCGCCGATCTCATCCAGAAACAATGTGCCGCCGTGCGCCTGCTCAAACCGGCCCAGATATCTGGAAACAGCCCCGGTAAAGGCCCCCTTCTCATGACCGAACAGCTCGGACTCAATCAGTTCCCGTGGAATTGCGGCCATGTTCATTGCGACGAACGGGGCTGCCTTGCGCCTCGAGAAATCATGCAACGCCCGCGCCACCAGTTCCTTACCGGTACCACTTTCACCCTGGATCATGACGGTGAGATCGGTCTGCGTCATCCGGGCGATAATCCGGTAAATGTCCTGCATTGCCGTTGATCGACCGACAATCGGCAAGGCTTCACTGTCTTCAGCTACCTGTCGGGGTCTGACAGGTTGGTCAACCTTGCGGGCATCTTCCAGTGCCTGACCGACGGTAGCAACCAGCGCGTTCAGGTCGAATGGCTTGGGCAGATAGTCATAGGCACCGCGTTCGCTTGCCGTGATAGCTGTCATGATTGTGTTCCGGGCACTCATGACGATAACAGGCAAACGTGGCCGCTTGGCCCTGATGCGGGACAGCACATCAAATCCATTTTCATCGGGAAGCACGACATCAGTCAAGACCACGTCACCTTGACCCTCGATTACCCAACGCCACAACGACGCTGCGTTGCTTGCCGCACGAACATCATAACCGGCCCGTGTCAACGCCTGGGTGACGACGGTTCGAATTGCCGCGTCATCGTCAGCCACAAGTACAGTTCCCGGCGTCATTTAGAAGTTCCTTTTTCGAGCCAGCCGTCAGGCCGCACTATTTGTGTAGTCAAAAATTTGCGCGTATTCTCAGGGGTGAATTCTTGCATACCTTCAGATGGTCACAGGCGGTGAAACCGGCAACAACACTCTGAAAATAGTGGCGTTGTCCTGAGATGCAGCATCCACTATGCCGCCGTGGTCACACACCAGCTTCGCCACCAGCGCAAGGCCCAGTCCGCGTCCACCGTCCTTGGACGTCACAAATGGGTCAAAGAGGTGCTGGGACACATCCTCCGAAATGCCGGAGCCATTGTCATGAACGGCAATTTCAAGCGGCAGTGATACCGATCGTTCACTCCCTGAAACCTGTATTCGTATACCTGGCTTGTACGACGTCGATAGGGTGATTTTGCCTACGGATTCAGTTTTATCAATGGCTTCTGAGGCGTTTTTGACAAGGTTCAGAAACACCTGAACAAGTTGATCCCGGTTGCCACTGACATCCGGCAATGACGGATCGTAATTCTCGATGAAGTCAATATGCGATGCAAATCCACTTGAAGCCAGTTTGCGCACATGCTCGAGAACGGTATGTACATTCAAGGCTTCCATATGAGGTGTTCTTTCATCCGAGAACACTTCCATCTGGTCGACCAGTTCACGAATACGATCGGTTTCAATGCATATGAGTTGTGTCAGTTCGCGATCCTCGGGCGGTGCATTAGTTTCCAGCAATTGCGCAGCCCCGCGAATCCCGGAGAGTGGGTTCTTTATCTCGTGAGCCAGCATGGACGCCATGCCGGATACAGAGCGTGCCGCTTGTAGATTGTTGAACTGCCGGTCAAAGGCCTGGGCCACGGATCGTTGCAGGATAATCAATATTATGCAGCCGGGACGCTCGGATATGACGCCTGCCTGAATGTCAACCGTACGTCCGCCCCCGGTACGCGGTGTGCCCACCTTGACACCGTATTCCGACAGCGTCGTCCCGGTCGCGCGCAACCTGGCAACTGCAGAATAAAGTGGGCTGGCAAACGGCACGATATCATCAAGTCCCATGCGTTTCAGCATGGACTGACTGAGAGAAAAAAATTCTTCGGCCGCTGAATTTGCTGCAATAATCCGGTCGTCATGTGAAATCACCAGAACCGGACTGGGAAGCGACTGCAGCATCACGCCTGCAGACAGCAGATTTTGCTCGGGCCGGTTCATGCTGCAACCAGCCCTTGCGCTGCTGAAACGAGTTGAATTCGCAACTCATCAAGTCCCGACTTCACATCGCGGGCAGTGTCCAGCTTCAGCAATTCAGCGCGCCAATTCGCCGCTTCACACTGATCCAGCAGTTTGTTGTCCCGCCAGCGCCCGAGCGCCCAGCCAATATGTTTGCGGGCGTTGCGAACACCTTTTGGCTCACCGTAATGGGCAATTATCCGGTCATAGTGATCGATGATAATTGTTGCCTGCTGTTCGATCGCAGGTTCCGGAATTCCGCTTCCCGGCTCCAGTTGATTGGCCAATACCCCTGGCCACCATGGCCGCCCGTAGGCCCCCCTGCCGATCATGACGCCGTCTGCGCCTGATGCTTCCAGCATGGTGCGGACATCATCTATACTGGCGCCATCGCCATTGGCGATCACGGGTATGGACACAGCCTGTCTGACAGACCGAATGGCCGTCCAATCAGCCCTGCCCTTATAAAACTGGTTGCGGGTCCGGCCATGCACCGTAATCATCGAGACGCCCAGTTGCTCGGCCCGGTTGGCCAGTTCAGGTGCATTCAGGCAGTCAAAGTCCCAACCCAGCCGCATTTTGAGCGTGACGGGTACGCTGCTGGCCTGCACTGTTGCCTCAATCAGGCTGCAGGCGTGGTCCAGATCCCGCATCAGCGCCGATCCTGACAGTTTGCCTGCGACTTCACGGGCCGGGCACCCCATATTGATATCGATAATCTCTGCGCCGATTTGTTGTGCCAGTTCTGCCCCGCGCGCCATCCATTCAGCCTCGCGTCCGGCCAGTTGCAGCACAAACGGCGTTATGCGCCCTGCCCCGGTTGCACGCTGAACCATGTCCGGCCTGGCCTCGACAAGTGCATTGCTTGCCACCATTGCAGACACCACAAGGCCTGCGCCATATTCATGCGCCAGCCCCCTGAACGGCTCATCCGTTACTCCAGACATGGGAGCAAGGAAAACGCGATTGCGTGTTTCGTATGTCCCGATAGAAATGCCCATAAATTAGCCGTTGATTGGTTTCGTATGAATTTTGGGCAACCTAGCATTTAGCCGTGACATTGCAATTACTAAGTTTACCCTGCTCACAGCTAACCCTGCTAATCGGACTTTTAACCGGGATGTCAGCTTTATGACCACAGCCGTTATCATCGTTGCAGCCGGCGCAGGTGTGCGGGCCGGTGGCGAAATTCCAAAGCAATATCGCCGCATAGGTGGCGAAGCTGTGCTGCGTCATACTGTGGGGGCATTTAAACGGCATGTGAATATAGATCACAT
>JBDNEZ010000347.1:0-6701 GCA_041690095.1 Anderseniella sp. | reverse complement strand
ATCGTTTTTGGTCAGGTCGATGAAGCGGTCCATCCCGGCTTCAAAAGGTCCGTATATCGGTCGCAACTCGCGATACCAGGTCGGGAAATTCTTCTCCAGCCGCATGGTCAAAAGCGCGCGCATGCCGAAATTGACAATACCGTGAGTTTCACCTGCCTGCATGACAGCCGTGTAAAGCCGGCGCTCATATTCCGGTTTTACCCAGATTTCATAGCCCAGATCCCCGGTGTAGGTGAGGCGGTTGACCCTGGCCGGGACTTTGGCCACGTCGATCTCGCGATAGTCCATGAACCGGAAACCGGCATTGGACACATCCTCGTCCGTGAGCGCAGCCAGCACGTCGCGTGATTTTGGTCCTGCAATGGATAGTCCCACGAGGCCCAGATCAATGCGCTCGACCCGCACCGAATGGTCATCGGGCAAATGTGCCTCAAACCAGCGCATATGGTAAACCTGTGCCGGGGCCGACCCCCACATCATGAACCTGTCATCTGCAGCCTTGGCGATGGTGAAATCGCCGATCAGTTTGCCGTACTCGTTCAACATCGGCGTCAGGCAGATGCGTCCGCTTCGCGGCATCTTGTTGGTCATCAGTCTTGACAGATAGGCCTCGGCACCTCGACCGGTAACTTCATACTTGGCAAAGTTGGCAATCTCGGTGACACCGACGCGTTGGCGCGTGCCCAGCACTTCGGCCTTCACGTGCTCAAAATCATTGGTACGGCGGAACGAGAAAATATCGACCGGCTCGACACCTTCAGGTGCAAACCACAAGGCAACCTCAAGCCCCCAATTGTCCCCCATGACTGCACCTTGCTTCAGCATGGTGTCGTAAAGCGGTGTGGTCTGTTGCGGTCGTGCCGCCGGGCGTTCCTCGTTCGGATAGCGAATGGAAAACCGCTTGGAGTAGTTCTCGCGCACTTTTTCATTGGTGTAGCTGCGGGTTGCCCAATCGCCGTACCGCGCCACATCCATGGCCCAGATATCGCCGCCGGGATCGCCGTTCACCATCCAGTTGGCCAGTGTCAGGCCGACGCCACCGCCCTGGCTGAAACCGGCCATGACACCGCACGCGCACCAATAGTTCGACAGACCCTGAACCGGGCCCACCAGCGGGTTACCGTCAGGTGCAAATGTGAACGGGCCGTTGACAACATTCTTGATCCCGGCCTGTCCCATGGCCGGATAGCATTCGAACGTCTTTTCCAGTGATGGGGTGATGCGATCCAGATCCGGCGGTAACAGCTCGGCTGCAAAATCCCACGGCGTATCCCTGGGCGACCACGGCCGGCAGTCCTGCTCATAGGTGCCAAGCAGCATGCCGGAACGCTCCTGGCGCATGTAAATCTCGGCACCGAAGTCGGCGATCATCGGCATGTCCGCGCCGTGTTCTTCCTTATAGGCAATCACTTCTGGCATGTCGTCGGTAACCAGGTACATGTGTTCCATGGCAAGTACCGGCAGTTCAATGCCGACCATGCGGCCAACTTCACGTGCCCACAGGCCACCGCAATTGATCACGTGTTCGCAGCTGATGGTGCCTTTCTCGCTCACAACATCCCAACCGCCACCGACGCGCGGGTTCAGTTCAACAACGCGGTTTTCCAGTACAATCTCGGCGCCCTGGATACGCGCGGACTTGGCATAGGCGTGGGTGGTGCCGGAAGGATCCAGATTGCCTTCCGCTGCATCCCACATGGCGCCGGTGAACTTGCTTTCATCCAGCAGCGGCATGCGGGCTTTGGCTTCTGCTGGAGTAAGAAGTTCGGTTTCTAGTCCGAGATAGGCTGAGCGCGCATGGGCCATCTTGAGCCAGTCCATGCGCTCGTCTGTGTCTGCCATGAGTAGCCCGCCACACCGGTGCAGGCCGCACGACTGGCCGGAAATGCGTTCCAGTTCGTCGTAAAGCTCAATCGTATAGGCCTGCAGCTTGGCAACGTTGGGGTCGCCGTTCAGGGTCAGAAATCCACCGGCTGCATGCCACGTTGAGCCTGATGTCAGTTGTGACCGTTCGATCAGCAGGACATCGCTCCATCCGGCCTTGGTCAGGTGATACAGGACAGAGCATCCAACCACGCCGCCGCCAATGACTATGGCTCTGTAATGTGATTTCATTGGCGGCTCCTCAATTGGCTATAACATCATGAGCGCATATGTGATGCGTCGGCATCGAACAATGGATCTTGCTGCGGGCTGGCCTTGTAGTTTTGTCCGAGGATTTCAATCTCAAATCCATCGGTTTTACCAGCCACTTCAGCCGGCACAAATCCGATCGCTACGGACTGGCCTGCCGCATGGGCATAGCCGCCAGAGGTGATCCAGCCAACGCACTTGCCATTGTGATAGATCGGTTCATCGCCGATGACGTCCACTTCATTGCCGTGCACCGTGAACACGGTCAAGGCGCGCTCGCCGCCGGTTTCCTTTTCCTTGGCGGCAGCTTCGCGGCCAATAAAGTCATTCTTCGACAAGGCGACGAAGCGGCCAAGACCGGCTTCGAACGGACCATAGATCGAGCGGTATTCTCGGGCCCATGTCCCCCAGTTCTTCTCAAGCCGCAGCGACAATAATGCCCGGCCTCCTACCGGCCTGATATTGAACTCTTCGCCGGCCTCCATGATCATGGTGTGCAGCGTGGTAAGGTACTCTGCCTTGACCCAGATCTCATAGCCCAGGTCCCCGGTAAAACTGACCCGGGCCAGTTTTGCCGGCACCAGTCCCAGATCCATTTCGCGGAACGACATGAACGGCAGGGCACTGGTGGAGACATTTGTCTGGGTCAGCTTTGCCAGCAGCTTCTGCGAGTTCGGCCCGGCGATGGACAGGCCGCACATTTCCAGCCCGAAGGCGTGTACCTTGACCGAGCCGTCATCGGGCAGATGCTGCTCGAACCAGCGCATGTGATAGTTTTCAGCCGCACCCGAGCCGAAAATGTAGAAGCGCTCATCATCGGCCTTGGCCAGTGAGAAGTCACCAATCAGCTTGCCGTCTTCCTTCAGCATCGGGGCAAGTGTCATGCGGCCCTTGGCAGGCACCTTGTTGGCCAGCATGTGCGACAGCCAGCCTTCGGCACCGGATCCGGTGATCTCGTACTTGGCATAGCCGGAAATCTCCAGAACACCGACCGAATTGCGCACCGCGCGGCATTCATCGCCAACGATATCAAAGGCCTCGGAGCGCCGGAAGGTAACTGCTTCTTCGGCCTTTTTGCCTTCAGGTGCAAACCACAGTGCATTCTCGACACCGTAGGAAACACCGAAGAACGCCCCCATGGCCTTGAACCGGTCATACAGGGGAGTGGTGCGCAGCGGCCGTGCGGCAGGCAGTTCCTCATTGGGGAACATGATGCGGAAACGGCGGCCATAGTTTTCGCGCACCTTCTTGTTGGTATAGGCCATGTTGGCGTAGGAGCCATACCGGGCAATGTCCATTGCCCACACATCAAAGCCCGGGTCGGAGTCGACAATCCAGTTGCTTAGTGCCAGACCGACACCACCGCCCTGGCTGAAGCCGGCCATGACACCACACGCCACCCAGTAGTTCTGCAGGCCGCGGATCGGGCCAACCAGCGGGTTGCCGTCAGGCCCGAAGGCGAACGGGCCATTGATGATGTTCTTGATGCCGGCAGACTGGAAGGGCGGATGATGCTGGAAACCGCGCTCCAGATTGTCGGCAATCTGATCCAGGTCCGGCGGCAGAAGCTCAGTGGAGAAGTCCCACGGCGCTTCGGTCGGTGACCACGGAATGCCATTGGGTTCATAGGTACCCATCAACATGCCCTTGCCTTCCTGGCGCATGTAGATTTCGCCGTCAAAATCGATGGCGTGAACGATCTCCTTGCCATCATTGGCATTGTTGTAGGCAACGACTTCTTCCATCTCTTCAGTGATGAGATATTGATGCGCCATGCACAAAACCGGCAATTCAAGGCCTGCCATGCGGCCGACTTCGCGGCCCCACAGGCCCCCGGCATTGATCAGATGTTCGCAACTGACGGTGCCTTTTTCCGTCACCACGGACCATGTCCCATCCGGCAGTTGATTGGTTTCAAGCACCCGGTTGTGGCGGATAATTTCAGCCCCGTTGATGCGGGCTGCCTTGGCATAGGCATGCGTGGTACCGGACGGGTCGAGATGGCCTTCAAGCGGATGCCACATGGCACCGACGAACTGGTCCTTGTCCATCAGCGGGAAATGCTCGGCGGCTTCTTCAACCGAGATCATACGGGTATCCACGCCCAGATACTTGTTGCGGGCATGGGCCATTTTCAACCAGTCGAAACGGTCCTTGTTGGACACCAGCATGACACCGCCGGTGACATGACATCCGGTTGACTGGCCGGACACCTCTTCAATCTCTTTATAGAGGTTGATGGTGTACTCTTGCAGCTTGGCCACGTTGGGATCGCCGTTCAGCGTGTGAAAACCACCCGCTGCATGCCATGTTGAGCCGGATGTCAGTTCATCGCGTTCAATGAGCAGGATGTCAGACCAGCCTTTTTTCGTCAGATGATACAGAATTGAACAGCCGACAACGCCGCCGCCGATGACAATAGCGCGATAATGCGATTTCATGACCCATGTCCTTGATGAAAGTATTCCATGCAGCGATGCAATCACTTAGCGGCAAGCCGCGTCATGCCTGCAAGCGACAACGGCTTCCGGAACATGGCCCTGTGAGACAGTTTTTTGGCGCGACGGCAGCAGTCTGGCTGGGACTGACAGTTCCTGCGACGGGGTTGGCATTTGCCGGTGAAGTGGTGGACCTTGAATTGGTTCTTGCAGTGGACGCATCGGGCAGCGTCGATGAGGCGGAATACAGGTTACAGTTGTCTGGAATTGCCACCGCCCTGCGTGATCCTGCGGTTGTGCGTGCGATCACGGCCGGTCGGCACCAACAGATCGCGCTGAACGTGTTGATATGGGCAGAAGCCAGCTATCCGAAAGATGAAACCGGCTGGTTTGTCCTGGCCGACAGGGCACAGGTGGAACGCGCGGCAACCATTATTGCTGACATGCCGCGACATCAGGCAGGTGGTACCGGCATTGGTGATGGCGTGGCTCATGCCATCCGGTCGATTGATGAAAATACAATCCGGTCTGATCGGCGTGTCGTGGATGTTTCCGGCGATGGCCGGGAGACACCGCCGCGCCAGTATTCAACCGTGCTGAGTGAGGCACGCTCCATGGCCATCGCGCGCCAGGTGACACTGAACGGGCTGGCCATCCTCAATGAAGACAAGCAACTGGATGCCTATTATCGCGCGTGGCTGGCAGTTGGTGACGGCAGTTTTGTGGAAGTGGCGCAAGATTATGACGACTTCGCAGATGCCATGCGCCGTAAATTGTTGCGCGAGATCGATCCAGAGCCAGTGGTTGGAGTATTTGATCAAGGCAACGTTGCGCTTACCGTCAGTGCTGTTACATTCACTGTGCAGACAAAGCAATGCGAGTGGTTTCGCTGAGCCGAGAACAATCGCTGAAAGACATGACCGGTATGAGGGTGTGTATATTTGCACGGGCAGTAGACGGACACACTCCAGGTACCTATCGCTGGCCATTCTCCATTCTTGTTGAGCGGTTTGCGAAACAGGGGATCGAGTGTTTGGTGTTGACCACGGCACGCGAGGACGGCGTGGAATTCGAGACCATAGGCCCATTGGTTACAATCAGGTATCTGGCTGGAACAGCGCCGAAAAAAACAACGTCGGCATATTGGCGCCGGAGTGCAGCAGAATTTGCAACGGCTCATGCCCGCCAGCCCTTTGATGTCGTTGTAGGCCGCGGCGACACTGCATATGGACTGCTTGTGTCGATGGGAAAGAGATCGCCGGTTCTGATCAATCATGAAGGGTCATTTCCGCCGGAGATCATGCGCGCAAGGCTCACACAGCGGTCAGTTGACAGACTGCTAACTCCCTTGGTCTCGCTGGCAAGGGCTGTGGTCAAACGCCAGCGGCAGTACTGTCTGGGCCGCAGTGCTGAAGTGGTGTGCCTCACTCGTGCACTGGCTGAAGCGGTTTCAAGTTCAGTCTGGTGGTCCACTATCAAAACCCGGGTGATACCTTATGGAATAGACACGGATGCCTATGCGCCGTCGCCGCCGTGTGCCGCAACCGCGCGTGAAAAACTGCAAATCCCGTCCGCGATGCCAATTTTGCTTTATGTGGGTCGTGTGAACAGCTCCAAAGGAGCCGAAGAGGCTCTCAAGGCTCTCGCACGTTTGCGTAACGGCAACGCTCATCTGGTTTACATTGGTGCAGTGGAGCCGGTGTATGCCGCTTCTCTTGAAGAACTGGCTGAAAGCCTGGGTGTGGCAGGTCGAATTTCTATTGTTGGTCCGGTGGCTGTTGACAGGCTTGCTCCGTTCTATTGCGCCGCTGATTTACTGCTGTTTGCATCGCTCCACAACGAGGGTTTGCCCAAGGTCATTGTGGAAGCAATGGCCTGTGGAACGCCGGCAATAGCTTATAATCTGCCAGGGCTGTCGGATATCATAAATAATCAGATCGATGGCTGCGTCGTGCAGCCCGGAGACATCGCTGAGCTGGCAACCGGCATCGACACTTTTTTGGATGATCCGGACATGCAGGATAAAATGGGCAGAGCGGCACGAGACAGGATGGTATCGGCGTTTACACATCAGTCGGTTGATGAGGCGTGGCGAGATCTGCTGGATGAAGTCTCGAAGCCCGCGCCGAT
>JBDNEZ010000346.1:0-4060 GCA_041690095.1 Anderseniella sp. | reverse complement strand
CCAGGTACATCGACACCTGGTCGTGCATGATACTTGTCTGCTCCGAGACTTTCGCGCCCAGAGAGCCGCCATGAATACCGGCTTCGTTGGTCAGGACGCTCAACGGCGTTTTCAGCGCGTGGGCCAGATTGCCGACCTGGGTCCGGGCACGCTCAATCACTTCGGTGTTGGATTTCAGCAGCAGGTTGAGTTCATCGGTTACCGTCTGGATCTCGTCCGGATAGCTGCCGGCAATACGTTCCTGTTCGCCTTCCCGGATTTCTGCCAGTTCGCCCTGCAACTCCGACAGCGGCCTTAACCCATATCTGACCTGCAGCAGGATAGCCGCCACAAGGCCCAGTCCCAGCAGACCCAGCACTGCAATCAGCGTCGTGTTGAAGGCAGAAACCTCGGTCTGCAATTCGTCAAAGTTACCGGCCACAAGAAAGGAATACTGTTCCTTGCTGCCGAACAGTGTGAAGTGCTGCTCGATGACCCGCAACGTGTTGCCGGACTCGTCCTTCAGGTATCCGCCCATCCGTGTCCCCGGCCGTCGGTCCGGTATCATGAATTGTGTCAGCGGCAGCCGTTCATCCAGCAGTGAAGCGGATGCCACCTGGCGCGCGGGATCGCCATCCAGCGACGAAATCTGCCAGTACCAGCCCGCCAGCGGAATTTCAAACCGCGTATCAGCCAGAACATTGTTGATTTTGGGCACTTGCTGCTCAAGTTCGACGGACGCCAGCAGGCCATCCATCACGGCCTGCAGGCGCGCATCAAGGCTGCGCTCGACTGCGGCGGTGAACAGTGAACTCAGCAGAATCCCAGCCGCGATCAGCAGCACCACGGAGACAACCGAGGCGGCCGCGATCAGCCGGAAGGCAAGTGAATTACGACTGATCATCCGGCTCTGACAGGCAATAGCCAAGACCCCGAACGGTTTTCAGTACATCGATGCCAAGCTTTTTGCGCAGCCTGCCGACAAACACTTCGATGGTGTTGGAGTCACGATCAAAATCCTGATCATAAAGATGCTCGACCAGCTCGGTGCGGGAAATCACCTTGCCCTTGTGATGCATCATGTAGCTGAGCAGACGGAATTCGAGCGAGGTCAGCTTGATCGCATTGCCATTTACCGTGACCCGGGCACTGCTGGTGTCGAGTGCCAGATCTGCGCAGGTCATTTCTGACGACGCATTGCCGGATGCCCGGCGCAACAATGCGCGAACCCGGGCCAACACTTCTTCCATGTGAAACGGCTTGGCCACATAGTCGTCCGCACCGGCATCAAATCCTGCGACCTTGTCGCTCCAGCGATCACGGGCGGTCAGAATGAGCACCGGCATCTTGCGGCCGTCGCGGCGCCAGTTTTCCAGCACGCTGACACCGTCCATGATGGGCAGGCCAATATCCAGGATCACCGCATCATAGGGCTCTGTATCACCGAGAAAATGGCCTTCTTCACCATCGCTTGCAGTGTCTACGGCATAACCTGCGTCACCAAGCGCCGTCACCAATTGCCGGTTCAGATCCGGATCATCTTCAACTACCAGTAAACGCACAGCTTCCTCGCTTGTTCAAATTCTAACGGCATCCCAGAACTTGTCCACTTTTTGCATCCACGATGCAACGCTTGGCGCTGCCGCCAGAAACCACCGTGACCACGAACTTCCCGCCCTGTTTGACGACACTGACTGCACGACCGCCGGCAGCGCGTTCTGCAGCGCGTTTTGCGCTGGATGCACCGGCTACGCGTATCAGGGGTTCAGTGAGTCCGAAGCTGCCGCGCCTTCTAAATGCACGATCAAGGCGCCTGCCAAACGCACGATCAAGACGCCTGCCGCCACCACGTCCGGCCCTGAGCCGACCCTCCGCGTCCACGAGAGGCAATGCAGCAGATATATCGGCTGTTGCATCTTCGGCTATGTTTTGCAGAACGGAAGGGTGCGTCATAGACGTCAAAGGCCCTGCAGACGCGAAGACGGCTGCAGTGCTTGTGCCAATTATCAGGCAAATCAACGCTATAAGCTGTTTTTTCAATTTGTTCACTTCACCCATATCCGATTTTGGATGCGACCATGCAGTATGGCACATGAATAGGTGATGAACACCCGTATAGATGCGTCAAAACCCTTCAAAACGCGCTATTTTTGATACCGACGCCCTGTCTGTCCTGAGTGAATTGATCGATGCTGCGGGATCGGGAACGCCAAGCGCAATGCCACAAAACAGCATCCAGTCGTCCGACGGACCGGTGTAGCGAGCAACCGATTTGTGCCACATGGCCCAAAACTCCTGCGCGCAAGTTGCCAGCCCGCGCGCCGTTGCAGCCAGCATCAGGGTCTGGATGAACATGCCGGCATCAGACCACTGGCCAGGCTGCATCTGGCGGTCCAGATAGACAAACAGGCCAACCGGCGCAGAAAACAGTTCAATGTTGCGGCGAAACTGTTTCATCCGTCCCGGCTTGTCCTCGCGTCCCACACCGATGGCGGCATAAAGGTCCTCACCGCACTTGTGACGCCTCGCAAAGTAAGGCTCTTTGAGGTTTTCGGGGTAGATACGATATTCGCTGCCCTCACCTCGCGGCAGACCGGCAACCTGAGACTTCACGTCACCAACAAGGCCGGCAAGCGGTGCGCCGCTCAACGCAATGATGTTCCAGGGCTGAAGATTGCCCCCGGATGGTGCAGTCGCCGCAATGGCCAGAAGGTCTTCAACCGTTGCCCGATCAACCGGTTGGTCAGCAAGAAATGCACGGCAACTATAGCGTGCGCGTGCAGCGTCTTCAACATTCATGCGAGATTCCACCAGCCAGAAAAATTCCGTTGACCAGTAGGGTAGATCATTTCCGGATTGAATGAAAACGTTTGACCAGTTCCTGGCCTTTGAACCAGGTCCAGCCCCCGCCATCCTAATCGACCTGCCTCTCAACTGATGTCAGTCGCGCCCGCAACGCCTCAGCGTAGAACCTGCGCCAGCCGGTTTGTGGTGTCTGCATGAACCATGAGTGTCTCAGGTTCCAGATGTTCGCAAAGCGCTGATTCAATTCTGCGCCATCTGTCCATCCGTATCCACCATCCGAATACAGGGTCAACTCGGAAAAATACACTTCCCCGCCCACCAAATGCAGGTCACAGCGCACCATATCGAACTCTTCCGACAACTGGAGTGCAATCGAACGAAGCTGGGCAAACTCGGCAGGAACCTTGATGTCTTGTGACAACTGGCCGCCGATGTAGGCTCCCGACAGTAGTTCACCTGCATGACTGATTGCGCCGCCGATCCGGCTCCCGTCCGGTCCGCACTGACGCACAAAAGCAAATGCTACCTGACCACCGCCGACATAAAACTTGTACTCGTTGACAATCGGGTCAGCGCTGTCAAACAGCATCTCTTCCACAAACAGCGCCGGCTCCACACCGAAATAGCCCCACTCGGCATATCTTCTGCCAAACCGCCTCGCAAGCCATCCATTTGCAACCTTGTTCAGTTCGGCGCGGTTGTACTTGCCGTCGCGCACGAAATAGTTCCAGCTCGAGCCGTGATTGGCCTTGACCACGACGTTGCCCGAGAGCAGTTCGTCAGGAATGTCTTCCGCACGCGACCCTGTCCACAGGACTTGCGCTGTGCGTACCTGCGGGCAGCGTATTCGAGCGTATGACTTGGCCTTGAGCTTGTCGCTGACTTCGGTGAACAGCGGGTTGCGGTCAAATACTTTCCTCCAGGCATATTTATCTGCCCGATGAAGCGGTAAAGCCGGGTCTGGCCAGCGTCCCAGTTTCAGCCTGAAATCGAGAGTCTGGCGCGGAAAACTTATCCAGCACCATATCCGGGCCAGCGCAATGACGATTGCCTGCACGTTCGAATTCATCACCTATGGCCAGTCGCAAATCCGCGACGGCAGGTCTTCCAGTGCCACCTGATCCTCGCTGGTTACCTTGCCGCGCACCGATATACCGGCCTCGTGGACGCTGTCGGGCGTTCCCGAAATCAGAGGATGCCAGGGGTGCAGGGGTTTTTCTTCCCAGACCAGTCGATAGGCGCAGGTGCCGGGCAGCCAGCCCAGTTCAGTGACGTT
>JBDNEZ010000345.1:0-3122 GCA_041690095.1 Anderseniella sp. | reverse complement strand
CGGCGTGTTCGAGCTGAAATATTTTTTCACTACGGCGATTTCTTCTTCGGCCGGTGGTGATGATCATTCTGCTGAATCCGTACGGCACAGAATTCGGGCAATGATCGATGAAGAGACCGGTGCAAAAATCCTGTCGGACGATCAGATTGTCGACCGGTTGTGTGTCGATGGAGTCGACATTGCCCGGCGAACCGTGGCGAAATACCGTGAGGCCATGCATATTCCGTCGTCCATCATGCGGCGGCGACAAAAACGCATTCAGGAAGCCCGTTAGGGCCGTCGGGGCTTCAGCCGGCCCAAACTCAAGATCTAAACTATTGTTCTACATGTCTTTGTTTGAAAATCGACACGCCTTTGGGGTGGCGGCATGTTGCATAAGCAGGCTGAAATTTTCGATTCAACAAATTCGAATTCATAATTCCGTGCACGCCAATAACGGTCGCCAAAACTTTCCCACAATCTTTTCATAGGCTGATTGACAAGCTGGCCGCGTCGCAATAGGTTCCGCGCGCCTTGATCGGGGAAGTCAGATTCAAAACAGCAAATCGGGCATTGTTGTCGCAACGCGCATAAGCAGGTCCGATCGAAACAGTCAATATTGAAAATGTAATCAGCTTTCGACAGACTTGGTCTTCGAAACAGGGATAGTCTTAAATCATGCAGATTCAGATAACCGGCAAAAACCTCGACATCGGTGACGCATTGCGTGAGCATGTCGAAGGACGCATCCATAAAGATGTCGCAAAATATTTCGACGGTATCGTTAGTTGCCTGGTGGTGGTGGAAAAGCAGCGCTCCAGTTTTGATTGCGAGATTACGCTGCATCTGACTACCGGCCTGGCCCTGAATGCCAACGGCAACGGCGGTGACGCGCACAGCGCGGCGGACACAGCCGTGGGGCATCTGGAAACCCGGCTGCGCCGTTATAAAAGGCGCCTGAAGGATCATCATCTTGCCCGCAAGGAACCGGTGCACGCGGTTCCCGCTGCTGCTTACGTCCTGCAGGCGGACGCTGAGGGTGCATCAGAAGAGCCGGTTGATCTGAACCCGGTGATTATCGCGGAATCAACGGCCAGCATCGATGAGTTGTCGGTTGGTGAGGCGGTTATGAAGCTTGATTTCACGAATGAACAATTTGTGCTGTTCCGCAACGGCCGCAATGGCAGCCTGAATGTGGTCTACAAGCGCAAGGACGGAAATGTCGGGTGGCTGGACCCAGGCGGGAACTGACAAGCTGACCGACTGAATTGCCTGAGCCTTCCGGTCCTTCGCTGGACCGGATACTGATACACAAAGTGCATGGAGAACAGTCAATCATGCAATTGTCGAATATAATTTCCAGTAGTGCCGTAGTGCCTAATCTCAAGGCGTCCAGCAAACGCCAGTTGCTTCAGGAACTTGCGCAGGAGGGCGCGCGGATTTCGGGCCTCGATTCGCAGGTCATCTTCGAAACCCTGTTGCGTCGCGAAAAACTGGGATCAACCGGTCTTGGACAGGGCATTGCCATTCCGCACGGCAAATTTCAGGCGCTGGACAAGGTGTACGGGCTGTTTGCGCGGCTGGCGTCCCCGGTCAAGTTTGACTCTGTTGACGACAATCCCGTTGACCTGGTGTTTCTGCTGCTGGCCCCGGAAAGCGCCGGTGCGGACCATCTGAAGGCGCTGGCGCGTATTTCACGCCTGCTGCGCGACGCCACAGTAGTCGAAAAGCTGCGCGGCACAGACAAGGCGGAAGGGCTTTATGCGATTTTGACCGAACCGGCTGCCACCGCACCGCACGCGGCCTGATCCGCTTGCCTCCCTGATTGATTGCCAAGCGTGATCGGTTGCCAAACCTGATCGGTTGCCATGTATCAGAGCAATATCCATCCATCCGTGTGGACAGACATTGCTCCAGGGTAAAGGCGTGCTTTAATTCGGGTTGATGGCTGCCAGATCATGCTCGAACGCGTTGGCCAGCGCGGCCTCGCGGCTGTCTGACACCGATACCGGCGTGCCGTCTGCAAGATACAGACAGTACAAGGGTGTAGTCGGGTCGGCGGCAATTTTCTGGCCGATCATATGTTCAACCTCAATGGCCGACACTTTACGCACATAAGCCACCTCGCCCAATCCCATATTGGCGAGTGCAATTTCACTTCTCGGTATTTGAGGTAACCGTTTCGTGTCGTGATCTGTCATGGTCTGGGTTCCTTCAAAAATAGCGCCTGTGCGCAAAAACATCATTGCAGCTTTATCTGGTGTCTGGTTTGCGGATTTCAATCTTGCGGACAACCCGGCGTGGTTCCGGCCGCTCCAGATTGATAGCCAGCAGCCCGTTGTCGAGGCTGGCAGATACGACATTCATGCCGTCGGCCAGCACGAATATGCGGCGGAACTGGCGCGCGGCAATGCCACGATGCAGGAATTCCCGGGCCGGTTCATCAATCTGACGGCCCTGGACAACCAACTCCCTGTCTTCGAGCGTCAGTTCAAGTTCGTCGGGGGAAAACCCCGCCACAGCAAGCGTGATGCACAATTTCTCGGCAGTGTCGTCACCGTCCGCCCGTGGCTGCTTTTCCACATTGTAAGGTGGATAACCATCGGGAGTAGATCTTGCAGTTTGTTCCAGCAATCGCTCGATTTCGTCAAATCCAACGAAAAAAGGCGACGGAAAGGCCGTATTGCGGGTCATCTGTTCAAAGCCCTTTGATAAGCAGCTTGATAATCAACCGGTGCGGTTATTACGGTCTGAACGTTCAGCCCCGCAATTTACCGATACGGCAATCGACTTCATAGTGGAATATTGTGTTGCAAGCCTGCAACGTCAAGACCGCCGCAATCGGCCAGCGCCTCACTTTCGCGGCATGAAGCCAGGCCCGGGGTGCCTGCATAGCCGCTGGAGCAGGTCGACTGTTGTACGAACATGGTCTATGAAACACTGAACGAGCACTAACGACCAGGCAAAGCACCCCAACTGATGCAGGAAATCTTCGAGCAGTTCGTCACGCTTTGGGTGGTAATTGATCCAATCGGCACGGTCCCGGTGTTTGTGGCTGTTACAGCCTCAATTGACGCGACCAAACGTACTGGAGTGGCAATTCACGCCGCACTGCTTGCAATTTGCGTATTGATGTTCTTCCT
>JBDNEZ010000344.1:0-4390 GCA_041690095.1 Anderseniella sp. | reverse complement strand
CAAGAAATGAGCGCAGTTTTGTCGGGTAAGCATGTTTCAATCGGAGGCGAATTGAATGTTTAAGCTTTTTGGGGCAGTGGTTTTGACAACTATGATTTTATCATTCGGATCTGAGGCAATGTCTCAGGATCGCACCTTTGGAGGAAATCTTTGCACAGATGACTGCAGTGGACATTCAGCGGGATACTTGTGGGCAGAAGAGAATCAAATAACGGATCAAAATCAGTGCGATGGAAACTCAAATTCATTTATTGAAGGCTGTATGACATTTGCAGAGGATCCATACCGGGGTTACGACCTTGATGATGATGGAAACCCGGTAGAGTGACCTCGCATCTAGTCGGAGTTCAGCGACGGTACCAATCACAAGTATTTCTGGTTCCAGTTAGAGGGCATGCAAATTTGCCAACACCACATGGTTGATGATGGTTGGGGAGTAAATTGGGGAGTAAGAAAACTTCAAGCAGTCATAATAATCAAGTATATCAGTACTTTAATGTGATTTAGTTGGCGGAGACGGAGGGATTCGAACCCTCGATACGCTTTTGACGTATACTCCCTTAGCAGGGGAGCGCCTTCAGCCGCTCGGCCACGTCTCCTCACCACCAACACGGTGCTGTATGCCTGCGAACGTTGCGCGTTTCAAGTGGTTCGGTCGGGAAAATGTCCGACTGTGGGACGGATTTCAATCCAGCCTGATGATCTGGCCGTCACGCGCTGCACTTGCGCCGGTAAAAACCTGATGCGCCTTGGCTTCAATCGCTTCAAGCTGGCTGTCGGTGCGCTCCGGTGCGTGGTGGTACAATAACAGCTGTTTGACGCCGGCTTTCTGGGCGAATTCGCAGCCCTTGCGCCACGTCGAATGACCAAACCCCTGTTTCTTTGAGGGATATTCTTCGTCGGTGTACATGGCATCGTAAACCATCAGGTCAGCACCTTCAGCAAACCTGGTCAGGCGGGCATCAACTGCGTCGTTACCATGTTCATGATCAGACCAATAGACGAACGAGTGTTTGCCGTCGGTGACCCGCCAGGCGAAACAGCCGCCGGGGTGATTGGTGGCGCATGACACGGCGGTATTGCCGTTGCCGAGATCAATTTCAGCGCCTTCCTTGACATCATGGAAGTTCATGCTGGCATGCATGATGTCGAGCGAGACCGGCAAGTAGGGCTCGCGCATGAAACCCGAAATGATGTCACGAGTGCAGGGGTTGCAGTTGGTGTGACCGGAATACAGATGCAGTTGCATGTCGGCCTTGTAGACAGGATAGAAGAACGGCAGGCCCATAATGTGATCATAGTGTCCGTGCGACAACAGCAGATTTGCAGCGCGCGTGCCACGCTTGATCATGTCGGTGCCCAATTCACGAATACCGGATCCGGCATCAATGATAATGGTGTTGCCGTTGATGCTGATCTCCACACATGCCGTGGAACCGCCAAACCGGAGATGTTCGGGGCTGGACACCGGTATGGAGCCTCTACAGCCCCAGATCTTGATTTCAAAACTCATCCATAACCTAAACGTCTTGAATTGACAGGCGGACTATGCCGGCGGCTGATAGCGGCCCAGCCGCTGTGCAGCAGTTTTCATCAGATCGGCATCTACATTTGCAAAAGCGAGCCTCAAATAGCCGTCCTGTTCTGGCCCGAACATTGATCCAGGTAGTGTAAGCACACCGCAATGTTGTGCAAGTCCCATTGCAACATCTCGCGCACTATAGTTTGTGAACGGATGAGCAAGATAAGCAAAGAATGCGCCACTGCTGATAATCCGGTAACTGGAAGCGTATTGTGCAAATCCCTGCTGCATTGCAGCAAGCCGGTCAGCCATCATCAGGCGTTTCTGCCGCTTCCAGTCATCCAGGTTCTGCAGCCCGAAAAGGGCGGCCTTTTGCCCGGTGTGGGGCGCACAAATAGCCACGCAATCTATTATCTTTTCGACAGCCTCGATCATCTGCGGGCCGGCAATCAAGGATCCGACACGCGCACCGGTGAGTGCATAGACCTTGGAAAATGAATAAAGCTGCACAAAGGTTTCACGCCAGTCTTCGCGGGCAAACAAATTGTGCGGCGGTGAAGCCGGATCAAGAAAATCCTTGTATGTCTCGTCAACCACAAGAGCAATTTTCAGACTTTGGCAGGCATCAAAAAAGCTATCGAGCAGGGCAGGCGAATAGACTGAACCGGTGGGGTTGTTGGGGCTGACCAGTACCAGGGCGCGGGTGCGGGCATCGCAAACCGCCGCCAGGTCCTGCGGGCGGGGCAGGGCATCAGCTTCGTGGATGGCGGCAATGGTGCGGACTTCAATACCCTGCATCTCGAGCCACATCTGGTGGTTGAAATACCATGGGGCAGGCAGAATGACGTTGTCGCCGGGCTTGGCCAGCGCCATTATTGCTGCGCAAAACGCCTGGTTGCAGCCTGCTGTGATGGCAACGTCGTCATGATTTAAGCCTCCGCCATAGGCAGAGCTCATGTGATCGGCAAGCGCGGCGCGCAAATCCGGCAGGCCCAGGATGTCGGTATACAGATTTGCGCTGCCGTCCAGTACACATTTGGCGACATGGTCCGCCAACTCCGCAGCAGGCAGATAACTCGGCACTGCCTGGGACAGATTGATGGCAGGCAGATTGGATGAATTGCCCGCCAGCCAACCGGCAGCTTCGGCGATGGGTGGTGCCGAAGTTTTTCCGACAAATGGGTTGAGAAGATAGGTCATGGGTGGCTGGTTACTATGGCAGTCAGTCAATCAATTGACTATGGTTTACTGAGTCAGTCACGGAACAATAGTTGTTACAGCGCGATATGCAATCAATAGAAAATATTCTCACCGCGCGTTCTGCGTTCCTGAAAGGAACCGGCGGCGACAAACTGGCCGCCGAGAATCGGCGTGACCTGACGAGGGCGATAGAGCAGAACTTTCTGACCTTCGAGGTGCTGCGCGACAGATTGCTGGGGACCAGCCGATCCCAAAACACTTCAATACCGCAGCAACAGCCGGATTGTGCATCTGCTGCGGCCACTGACGTGCTGCTGGACTGCATGAACCGGCACAAATTTCTGAAAATGGACCAGGGCGAAGTGAGCCTGAGCGGTGTCGATGCCCGCCGGTTCGTCACCGGTGGCTGGCTGGAGGAACTGGCCTGGCTTGCCGTCATGGAAGCCGGTGCTCATGAAGCCTACTATTCCCAACTTATTGGCTGGGATGTAAAAGGGTATAGCGGCGAAAACGAGATAGATGTAATTTTTCGGCGTGATGACAAGTTGGGGTTTGTATCGTGCAAGGCATTGCGCTCGTGCCTGCAGCCCAGTGATCGCAAGCATCGCGCACGAATGATGGATGCGGTTCATGAAGCAGACAATATGGCCGACCATTTTGGTCAACCGGGTGAGCGCGTGGGCGTATTGGTGACGACCGACCTGTTTGATGAAGAGCGTGGCGAAGCACGCTATCAGGCGCTGATGGGCAAAGCCGCAGTGCTGGATGTGCGCATTATCCCGCTTGAAGATATCGGCTGGGACAGGCTTGTGGGCGTTATGCAGTATTTGATGGACCACTAGAGCAATATCCGAAACTCCGGCAGACAACTTAAACCAACAAAAATGAGGCGAACAAAAATGAAAGCGATCAGGATTCACAAACCGGGTGGTCCGGAAGTCATGCAGTATGAGGAATTCAATCTGGAAGCGCCGGAAGCCGGCCAGGTCAGATTGCGCCATACCGCGATTGGGTTGAATTTCATCGATACCTACCATCGCTCCGGTGCCTATCCGCTGCCGTTGCCCAATGGCATCGGGTTGGAAGCGGCCGGCGTCGTCGAAGCAGTTGGACCAGGCGTGACCCACCTGAAAGAGGGTGACCGTGTTGCTTACGGTGCAGGCCCCATCGGTGCATATTCGCAGGCGCGCAACATGCCTGCCAACCGGCTGTGTGTCCTGCCTGACACAATATCGGACGAGACCGCGGCTGCCATGATGTTGAAGGGCATGACGGCCAGGTACCTGCTGCGGGAAACCTACCGGGTCAAAGCGGGCGACACAATCCTGTGGCATGCGGTTGCAGGCGGGGTCGGCCTGATCGCCGTTCAATGGGCGAAGCATCTGGGCGTACGCGTGATTGGCACAACCAGTTCACCGGAAAAAGCGGCTCTGGCCAAGTCGTTCGGATGCGACGAAGTGATCAATTACACGACTGAAAATGTTGCGGAACGGGTCCGCGAACTGACCAACGGCAAGGGCGTCCCGGTGGTCTATGACGGCGTGGGGCAAGCGACGCTGGACGCGTCCCTGGACAGTCTTGCTCCAAGGGGCCTGCTGGTCAGTTTCGGGTCTGCATCCGGTCCGGTGAAAGATTTCGACACCGGGGTTCTGGGGGCCAAGGGTTCAT